>JBLHLI010000049.1:0-10040 GCA_047618765.1 Enterobacterales bacterium
AGCGCTTACTACTGGATGCTCTGAATGGCAATTCAACCTTATTTATTCACCGTGATGAAGTTAAGGCAGCTTGGACATGGGTTGATCCAATAATTGAGCATTGGAAGAATAGTGAAACATCACCTGAACTATATAGTGCAGGAACTTGGGGACCTTCAAAATCTAATAAAATCTTTGATTCACCTCATCAGTATTGGCATGACGTCAATAAATAAAGTTAAATAAAAGTTAAATAAGGTATTTATTGTGACTACAAAAATAATATGCGCTAATCGTGAAGAACTTTATAAAGCAGCAACTGCTCGTATTGCTGAATTACTTAAAGACGCTGTAGAGAAGAATTCTACTGCAAGTTTCATTGTCCCAGGTGGTACCACTCCAGCCCCAGTGTTTGAGCGATTATCAGCTCTTCCGCTAGATTGGAGTAATATATCTGTAACACCTTCTGATGAACGCTGGATAGATGTGGAACTCGAACAGAGTAATGAATACCTCATTAAAAATACACTCTTGATTAATGAGGCGGCAGAAACTAATTTTATCGCTTTGAAAAATAAAGCTGAAACAGCATTATTAGGTGAAAAAGCAACACAGAAAAACCTTAAAGGCTTAAAGCGTCCCAGTGCAGTAACCATTTTAGGAATGGGACCAGATGGCCATGTGGCATCATTATTTCCAGGTTGCCCACAAATTGATGACGCCTTGGCACTTAACTCGAAAAAAAGCTGTATAGCAATTGATGCCAAAGGATGTTCTGTTGCCGGCAGTTTCACCGAAAGAATGAGTTTAACTCTAGCATCATTAATTGATAGTGACTTAGTGATATTGCTGTTCACAGGCCAAGAAAAGTTAGATGTATTAAATCAAGCTATGAGAGAAAGGAAGCACTCTACATTGCCTGTTGCCGCTTTATTAGCGCAATCAAAAACCCCGGTAGAAGTTTATTGGGCTAATTAAAAGTACCGTATTTTACTACCTAATAATGGATAATTATAAACAATGAAAATGAGTGAAATTTTAACATTAAGTCCTGTCATTCCAGTTATGGTTATTGAGGATTTAAACGATGCAGTACCTTTGGCAGAAGCTTTAGTTGAAGGTGGTCTTAAGGTATTAGAAATCACCTTAAGAACATCAGCTGCGCTTGATGCAATTAAAGCAATTAAGTCTTCAGTGAGTGGAGCTGTAGTAGGCTCTGGTACGGTAATCAATCAGCAAACATTTCAAGCATCCCTTGATGCAGGGGTTGATTTTATGGTCAGTCCAGGTATGTCGGCGAATCTATTAGAAGCTGTGCTTGCTGAGAATGTAAAGATGTTACCAGGTGCATCAACACCAAGTGAGGCGATGAACTTACTTGAAGCCGGATTCAACTGTCAGAAGTTTTTTCCAGCTGAAGCATCGGGTGGTACAAACTTACTAAAGTCTATAGACGGGCCATTACCTCAAATTACATTTTGTCCAACCGGCGGCATATCAATGGCCAATGCTAAAAGCTATTTATCATTATCTAATGTGGCCTGTGTTGGGGGAAGTTGGATGTTAGATAAACAACTGATAAAAGACAAAAACTGGCATCAAATCACTCTATTATGTCAACAGATATGCTCTGAGTTAAAAGGCGATTTATAAAAATCGTCTTTTCTGCTTTCTATTACATTTTAAATATCTAAACCTCTAAACCTATGAGTTTAGAGGATATCAGTTCAAACCTATTAAATAGAAAAACTAACGGATCTCTTTCCTGATAAAGCTAATTTCATACTAAAAAGCGAAAATTTAACAAGATACTGTATTGCTGACTCTCGCAAGTGCTATTATTGCCTTCTTAGAATTCCCTCTATTAAAATGATCCATCTTAAAATGATCGATTTTAAATAAAGGGTATTCATTAAATCAACAATTTATTACATGTTTGTAATAATATTTAATAGTTGATAATAATTGATAGTAGCTGATTTTAAAGGAAGAGAAGATGATTCCACGTTCTGTATTTGAGCCTGAGCATGAACAATTTAGAGAGTCTGTACGAAAGTTTTTCGAGACAGAAGCTGTGCCTCACCATGCACAATGGGAAGAAGATGGACAAATAGATAGGAACCTTTGGTACAAGGCTGCCGAATTAGGATTATTGGCACCTACAGCAGGTGAAGCTTATGGTGGTGTTGGCGCAGATTTTAGATACAACGCAGTTGTTAGTGAAGAAGCTAGTCGTCTTGGATTATCTGGAGTAGGGTTTTTTCTACATTCTGATATAGCCGTTCCTTACCTATTAAACAACGGCACTGAAGCTCAAAAGCAGAAATATGTTCCCGGTTGTATCTCTGGTGAAACTATTGTTGCTATAGCAATGACTGAGCCCGGAACAGGTTCTGATCTTCAAGGTATAAAAACCACAGCGGTTTTAGATGGAGATGAATATGTCATTAATGGTTCCAAAACCTTCATTACCTGTGGCCTTCAGTCAGATTTAGTTATTGTAGTTTGTAGAACGGACCCTAATGCTGGCTCTAAAGGACTGAGTTTGATACTCGTTGAAAATGGTACAGAGGGATTTAGCAAAGGTGCCAAGCTTCATAAAATTGGTTTAAAAGCGCAAGACACCTCAGAACTATTTTTTCAAGATGTCAGAGTACCCAAAGAAAATCTTCTCGGTGAGGAGGGCATGGGTTTTGTTTATTTGATGCGTGAACTTCCCCAAGAAAGATTAAGTATTGCCATATCAGCGATAGCCTCAGCTGAGTCGGTTCTCGCTCAGACGGTCGAATATGTTAAGGAGCGTAAAGCTTTTGGTAAGCCCGTCGCGGCCTTTCAAAATAGTCAATTCGAATTAGCTGAATTAGATGCAAAGATCACCTCAACTCGTGTTTTTATTGATAAATGCTTAGAGTTATTGATCAGTAAAGAGTTGGATACTGTCACAGCATCTAAGGCAAAGTTAATTGCCACAGACTTAGCTTTTGACGTGGCAAATCGCTGTCTACAATTACACGGTGGTTATGGATATATGTGGGAATATCCCGTTGCCCGAGCTTTTGCCGATACACGGGTATTAAGCATTTACGGTGGCACTAACGAGATAATGAAGCTGATCATCGGACGAGATTTATTGTCTTAATCAGTTAAATAAGATAAATAATTTTATAACAAAACAATCGACACAAGGTTTAGATAATGGATATTTCAGGAAAGATAGCAATTGTTACTGGTGGAGCTTCTGGCTTAGGTGAAGCAACGGTTCGTGCTTATATTGCTAAAGGCGCTCATGTTGCAATTTTTGATATGGATACGAGCCGCGGAGCAATGTTAGTAGAAGAACTTGGTGCTGAACAGTTATCCTACTTTAATGTAGATGTTACCGATGAAGATTCTATAAAAGCTGCAATTAGTGGTGTTATGGATAAGCATGGTGCCCTACATATCTGCAACAATTTTGCGGGCATTGCAGCTGGAATGAAAACTCTGGGTCGTGATGGTCCACATTCTATGGAGCTGTATAAGAAAGTTGTAGAAGTAAACCTTATTGGCACTTTTAATGTGGCAAGACTAGCTGCAGAACAAATGGCCCTAAATGAACCTCTTGATGAATATGGTAGTCGTGGAGTCATTATGAATACTGCCTCAGTTGCAGCATTTGAAGGGCAGGTTGGCCAGGTGGCATATAGCTCAACTAAAGGTGGAATAGTTGGTATGACTCTTCCCATGGCACGTGACCTTGCAGCTCAAGGTATTCGAGTGAACGCCATTGCACCGGGATTAATTCATACGCCTTTATTTGATGGCTTTACCGATGAAGTTGTAGAATCGTTATCGGCATCTGTTGTAAATCCAAAACGACTAGGACGGCCTTCAGAAGTCGCTCATTTAGCCGTTTTTATTGCTGAAAATGATTATGTTAATGGCGAATGTATACGTTTAGATGGTGCAATCAGAATGCAACCAAGATAAAAACATATCTTTACTAAGCTTTACTAAATTTTAGATAGGAATAACGTTATAGATTAAATTGAACATCAAAGTAACTATTTCAGATACAGGAGAATAAGAATAATGAAGCCCTGGCATAAAAATTATAAAGATAATGTAGCTCACGAAATTGATACCAGCCAGTATCATTCGATGATTGATGTATTTCATAAAACGGTTGAAACCTTTGAAGATAAAACAGCTTTCATCAGTTTTGAAAGCGAATTGTCCTTTAATGAGTTAGACCGTAAATCTCGAGATTTTGCTGCTTATTTACAGTCTCAATTAGGTATTGTAAAAGCTGATCGTGTAGCAATAATGTGCCCGAATATCCTGCCGTTTATTGTTGCTATGTGGGGTATCGTTAGAACAGGTGCTGTTCAAGTCAATGTAAACCCCCTCTATACTCCACGTGAATTAAAGCATCAACTCAATGATGCCGATGTCGATACCATCATTATCTTCTCAGCCTCGACACCAGTGCTAGCAGAAATAATTGATGAAACTCCCATTAAGAATATCATTGTGGTAAAGCTTGATGATTTTGTTAACAAAGGTTTACCTGATTCCGGTATTGATGACCGGCTTAACGATACTTCTCTTTTTATGGAAGCTATTAGCCAAGGGCAGAGTCTAAATTTTGAAGAACCTAAGATAGAAAGAACCGATTTAATGTTTCTTCAATATACCGGTGGTACCACAGGGTTATCAAAAGGCGCTATGCTGACCCATGACAATATCATCGCAAATGTTCTTCAAGTATTTGAATTCAATAATGCGACTATAACCCTTGGAGAAGAATTGGTTGTCACGGCTATCCCGCTTTATCATATTTTTGCTTTAGTCGTTAATAGTATGTGCTTTTTCACCATTGGTGCTAGAAACGTTTTAATTGCTAATCCTAGAGACATGCCAGCTTTTGTGAATACTTGGTCAAAATATCAGGTGTCAATTTTTACTGGCGTTAATACTTTATTTAATGGGTTATTACACACAGAAGGATTTGAAAAACTAGACTTCTCACGATTACATTTTTCACTTGGAGGAGGAGCTCCTGTGCAGATAGCCGTTTCTGATAAATGGCAAAAGATTACAGGCAAGCGTATTACTGAAGGATATGGATTATCGGAAACATCGCCAGTGTTAACGACCAATGATGAAAAAGACGGTGTTTATATTCCAGGAATCGGAGTACCTTTGCCTTCAACGGATATCACTATCAGAGATGAAAATGATAATATTCTTAATGATGGCGAAACTGGTGAGCTCTGTGCTAAAGGTCCTCAAGTTATGCCAGGTTATTGGAATAACCCCGAAGCTACTGCTGAGTCAATGACTGCAGATGGCTATTTTAAAACCGGCGATATAGCCTTTTTAGATGAGTTAGGTTTTTTCCATATCGTAGATAGAAAAAAGGATATGATCTTAGTATCAGGATTCAATGTTTATCCTAATGAAATAGAGGCTGAAATTTCTCAAATGCCCGGCATTTTAGAGGCCGCCTGCATAGGTGTAGAAGATGAAACCACTGGAGAGGCGACCAAGCTTTTCTTGGTTAAAACAGATCCTGCAATTACTAAAGATGAAGTAACTGAGTTTTGTCGCAAAGGCTTATCTGCTTATAAAGTCCCTAAGCAAATTGTTTTCCTTGATGAATTACCAAAGTCGAGTGTTGGCAAAATTTTGCGCAGAGAGCTAAGAGATTAGCCTTGAGGCTTATTAGCTCTCTGATACCATATAAGTAGACCCTGACTATTAAGCTTAATGTCTAGGCGTAATGCTTTATTGATATCTTCTGGGCTGAGTTGGCATCCATGCTTTTCTAAAAGATCTGTTGTGTAATCAGTCAATAAGATTTCTAAATGCTCGGCTGTTCTTTCAGCTTCTGATACTGAGTCAATGATTTTTACATAGCTATTTATTTGTTGAATTAAATTAGAGCTGTTGCTTTCATTGACATTAATCCTACCAAAATGAGTGAGGTACATAAATTTCGGTTGTTGCTTCATCAGTAATTTTATGGAAGAAATTAAGCGTAAAGGATCAAATTGAACCGGTGAGGTAGTTGGAAATAAAAAGTGACCTTTATCCGTATCGAGAGATGGATAAGCGAGTCCAAAGGTATCTCCGGTAAACCAACCTTGGCTGGTTTTATCCCAGATGCAAAAATGATGATTAGCGTGACCGGGGGTATCTCTAAATAACAATTCTCGATTACCAATGCTCAACGTTGTATTGTCCTCGGCAATGATAACTCTATGTTCCGGTACGGGTTTAATTTCACCGTACATTTTCTTAAAAAACACTTCACCGTACACTGCTGTTGCTCCAGCGATGAGCTTTGAAGGGTCAATCATGTGCCGAGCACCTTTGGGATGCATCACTAACTTGGCATTAGGAAGGGCTTCCATTAAGCTGCTGGCTCCACCGGCATGATCAAGATGAACATGGGTAGGAATAACGTAGCGTATGGACTCTTTAGAGATATTCTGTTGTTTAAGATAATTGATTAAGTGAGTTGTTGTTTCATAATTGCCGGTTTCAATGATTGCATACTCAGAGTTACCTTGTTCATCCTTCCCTTCAATCAAATAACAAGCAACTATGTTCGGTCCCATTAGGCCAGTATCTAGTTGTGTAATATTAAAATCTAATTGAGTAGTCATTATTTAGTTAGCATTATTAGTTTGGGTATCGTCATTGTTATTAACGGCATCTTTATCATAACTCCTTATCTCTACTAATATTCCAAAGAGAGGATGATCAATATAATGAATTTCATTACTCCTCATTCTTATGCTTTGTCGCATCGAATATTTGTTCAAAAAATCTTGTTGAATCACTGTGGTGTTTTGATCATTGGTTAAAAAATCATTGCCAAGTTGCCAACCAAAACCATCATCCGAAGATTGATTCTGCTTGTCTAGAATACTATTTTCAGTGTCTAGGCCACTGTCTAAATCATTACTGAGATTACTCAATAATCTATCAGCGGCAAGACTAGTTTCTATTGCGCCAAGTTGGATTTCTACTTTTCCAGGAATACGTAACATTAAGTCAGTTTCTAAGTGCAGATATCGTTTGACATAGAGTCTAATATTGCCATCGATTTGCCAGACATCTTGATTTTTCTTGTCTGCAATTTCTTGCTGCAATTGCTGGCAGTTATTAAATTGTTGTTTTCTCTTATCTTGTTCAGTCTGCAGAGGATTTATAATGTCTGAATTTTCAGTATTCTCCGTGCTCCCGACAAAAGATCCTTGAAAGGTATTTGTGTCTTCTGATAAATCTTGAACTTGCTCTGTTTCAGTAGTATCAGCAATGTAAGTTGCAATATCTACTCTCGCATCGCCTTCAGGATTAAAGGTATCGGAGTAATTTTTACCTGTGTACAGTCGCATTAATTTACTAGATTTTTTTGAATCAACAGGCTGACGCCAAGTGACATGCATTAATGATCGAAAACCACGACTCCTTCTTAATGTTGTCTCTAATGCATCAAGTTGATTGAATTCTTTGCTTAAAATTTGAAAGGGTAATTCTTCTACAAGCTCTGCTTCAATTTCTGTAGGTATTTCAGTAATTAGTTGAGTAGACAGTTCTGTCGTTGATATTACGGCCCCAGATGCTTCAAGTTTATCAGTAATATCTTGAGGTTCTTCAACCAAACTAAAAGCAATCATTTCCTTTATATCGACTAAACTACCATTGAGGCATAGTTGGTCTAATTTTACTAATGAAGGATCTGGGCTGATAAAATCAAGGCTTTTATCAGTGTCTACTAGGGGAATTTTTTGATCCCATTTTTCAGAATTAAGGCGAGTAACATCAGATTGCTCAAAAACCAATATTTCAACTTCATACCAAGTACTTTCTATAGCTTTTGCTGTGCCAGCTAAGCTACAGATTAGAGTTAATATGAAGAGGTTAAAGATTTTATTCATAGATAAGTATTCTTTAATGTTTTCGATTATTGGTGAATAGACAGTTATTAAGTGTACTGGATATTTTATCAGATAACATCAGCGTTGCAATCTTAGCTTCTTCAATAATTCTCGAATGGCATCAACTTTTGATTCCATGAGCTCAAAAGTACCACTGAAGCTTATCTTTGTCGCACCACTCATTCGACAGCCAAAGTTATTATTTTGTAATAATTCTATCAATGATAAAGGTTCTATAGGTGCTGTGACAGCAAATTCAATACTGCCTTTTTCATCACCAATTTCAATCTTTGCTATGCCATAGTCTGTAGATAATAGTTTTAATTCGCTGGTAGAAAATAAATTTTTGCAAGGAGGAGGTAATAACCCAAATCGATCAATTAACTCAACTTGTAAATCGTCTAACTCGCGTTCAGTTGCAGCATTAGCAATACGTTTATAAAGCGATAATCTTATGCCGACATCATGCACATAAGCTTCCGGTATTAAGACCGGTATCTTCAAATCAATCTCAGTTTGAGAAGAAAGGCTCTGATGTAAACTAGGTTCTCGACCTTCTTTCAATGCTGTAACGGCTTCTTCTAACATTTCCATGTAAAGGCTAAAGCCAATACTTTGGATTTGCCCACTCTGTTCATCACCTAAGAGTTCACCAGCTCCTCTAATTTCCATATCTTGTGTCGCTAAGATAAATCCTGAGCCCAAATCACCTAGTGACGCAATAGCGTCTAGCCTACTGACGGCATCTTTACTCATTTGTTTCGCAGGAGGGGTCATCATAAAGGCGTAAGCTTGATGATGAGAGCGACCTACACGGCCTCTAAGCTGATGCATTTGAGCTAAGCCCAGTTTATCAGCTCGCTCCATGATAATAGTGTTTGCAGAAGGTACATCAATACCAGTTTCAATGATGGTAGAACAAACTAGTACATTAAAGCGATGGTGATGAAAGTCTTGCATGACTTGTTCTAATTGCTTTTCACGCATTTGACCGTGACCCACTACAACTTTAGCTTCAGGTATTAATTCCCTCAACATCTCTGCTGACTTTTCAATACTAGCAACATCATTATGCAGAAAGTACACCTGACCACCACGTAGTATTTCACGCATAATGGCTTCACGAATGAGCGGTTTTGAAAACTCTTTAACAAAGGTTTTTATGGCTAGTCGTCGAGCTGGCGGACTGGCGATAATAGACAAATCACGCATTCCTGAGAGAGACATATTTAATGTCCTAGGAATAGGTGTTGCTGTCAGGGTTAAAATATCGACTTCTGTTCTAAGGGATTTAAGCTTTTCTTTTTGTGTGACACCAAAGCGATGTTCTTCATCGATAACCACTAAACCTAAATCTGGATAACTGATGGTTTTACTTAATAATTTATGAGTACCAATAAGTATGTCGACTTTGCCATTAGCTAAATCTTTTAATATTTCAGTTTGCTGTTTGGCAGTCTTAAAGCGTGAAATCATTTCAACGCGAATTGGTAAATCAGCAAAACGATCACTAAAACTATCAAAGTGTTGTTGAGCTAAAAGAGTAGTAGGTACTAAAATTGCAACTTGCTTAGTATTTTGAGTGACCACATAGGCTGCACGCATCGCAACCTCGGTTTTTCCAAAACCAACATCACCGCAAACTAATCGGTCCATAGGATGAGTAGATTGTAAATCGTTGACTACATCATCAATGGCAATCTGTTGGTCATTGGTTGTTTGATAAGGAAATGAATCTGCAAATTGTTGATACTCTTCTTTATTGAGCTTATAACGGAAACCTTCTTTAGCAGCACGCCTGGCATGAAGATCGAGTAATTCTGCAGCAACATCTCTGACTTTCTCTGCTGCTTTCTTACGAGACTTTTGCCAAGTTTCGGAGCCTAGCTTATGCAGTGGAGCATTTTGTCCACCAGCGCCTGTATAGCGCGATACCAAATGTAGCATATGCACAGGAACATAGAGTTTATCTCCAGCAGAATATTCCAGTGTTAAATATTCAGCAGCAAGTTCTCCAGTGGTTAAGGTTTGAAGGCCTATATATCGTCCAATGCCCTGTTCAGCATGAACTACAGGATCACCCGGCTTTAATTCGGCTAAGTTGCGAATTATGGTATCTGGATTAATAGT
>JBLHLI010000050.1:0-9998 GCA_047618765.1 Enterobacterales bacterium
GCTTCATAGGCTTCTTCTAGTCTAATCCATGCTTCAGCACGTTTAGCTTTATCGCGTGATAATTTAGTTTCACCTGAACCATCTTCAACGGCATCAAGTGCAACTTTAACAATATCACCTACTTTAATGTTTAAATCGCCATTATCAGCACGGAATTGAACCAAAGGAATAACACCTTCAGATTTCAAACCAGCATTAACGATTACATTTTCATTATCGATAGCCATAATTTCGCCGTCGATTATTGAACCTGGTGACATTTGAATATCTTTTAGAGACTCTTCAAAGAGTTCTGCGAATGATTCGCTCATTTACTTATCCTATACAGCAACAGAGCTGGACCCTGGTGCTTAATTGCGCCACAACTTACTCCATGAAATTGCGGATTACTAATAATAGTCCCAGATTCATCCTTGCTGGAACAGATTCGTTTTTTCGTCTTGCTGCAAAGCTTGTACTAATGAATGATAGTTAAGAGCAGGATTCAGGGAATCTTTGTTTAACTAAAATCATTACTTTTTCTACGACTTCCCTAATTCCTAGGCTAGTCGTATCAATCTCAATGGCATCATCTGCCGGTTTCAAAGGTGATACAGAACGACGACGATCTCGCTCATCTCGCTCTTCTATAGCCTTTGAAAGGGTCGCGATACTAACACTGTTCCCGACTTCTTTCAACTGCTTATGGCGACGTTCGGCTCTTTCTAGAGCACTAGCCGTTAAAAATATTTTTAATCCGGAGTTGGGAAACACTACAGTGCCCATATCACGGCCATCTGCGACGAGTCCAGGTTCTTCAAGGAATGCTTGCTGCCGTTTCAACAATGCCTGTCTAACTTCAGGCAAAGCCGCGACTTTTGATGCAGCCGTACCAGTTTCCTCAGTACGAAGTTGCTCACTGACATCTTCACCTTCAAGAATGACTCGAGAGCCCTTTTCTTGTTCGAAAGTGAATTGAACATCTAAATAGGCAGCTAAAAGTGTAATAGCTGCTTCATTATCAAGTTCGACACCGTGATTCATAGCCGCTAAAGCAAGAACGCGATAGAGGGCACCACTATCTAGAATATGCCAGCCCAAGTTTTCAGCCACAAAGCGAGATATAGTACCTTTACCTGCCCCACCTGGGCCATCAATGCAAATTACCCTTTCCATACTCAACTATTCTTCACCAGATTGTTCAGAATCGTTTGGACTTTCGTCATCAGTATTAGCTTCATCAGAATTATCTTCATCAGTATTAGCTTCATCACTAGAAGACTCAACAACTTCACCTTCAACGACTGTCCCATCAGTTGGAATGATTTCTTCATCATCAACCTCTCCAACGATTTCATCTACGCGTTGTAAACCAACAAGATTTTCGCCTTTGGTAAGTCTGATTAATCGGACACCTTGAGTATTTCTACCCATGACTCTTGCTTCAGCTACCCGGGTGCGAACCAGAGTACCTCTGTCACTGATCAACATAATTTCATCTTCTTCGGTCACTGACACAGCATTGATAACTTGACCATTTCTGTCACTGACAGATATTGAGATAACACCTTGGCCACCACGACCTCTCACAGGATAATCGTTGATGTTAGTTCGTTTACCGAAACCATTAACCGTAGCAGTAAGAATTTGACCTTCATCCGGTGCGACAACCATACCAATCATCTTCTGATTATCTTTTAGTCTGATACCTCTAACACCTCGAGCAGTTCTGCCCATGCTACGAACATGTCCTTCGTTAAATCGAATAACTTTACCCGCATCACTAAATAACATGATGTCACGCTTGCCATCGGTAATATCGACACCAACTAAATGATCATCATCAGCTAACGCCAAAGCAATCAAACCTGTGGAGCGTTGTCGTGCAAAACTTGATAAAGCTGTCTTTTTAACCGTACCATCTGAAGTTGCCATAAAGATGAACATTTCTTCTTCATAGCTGCGAAGTGGCAGAATAGCTGTAATAGTTTCAGCTTCTTCTAAAGGAAGGAGATTTACAATAGGCTTACCGCGAGCATTACGTCCAGCTTCAGGTAATTCAAAGACTTTCAACCAATACACCTTGCCTCGACTAGAGAAACACATGATGGTGTCATGGGTGCTGGTAACCAGTAACTTGCGTATGAAATCTTCTTCTTTCATCTTGGCAGAAGCTTTACCACGTCCACCACGACGTTGTGATTGATACAACTCAAGCGGCTGGTATTTCACATAGCCTTCATTGGATAACGTAACTACAACATCGGTTTCAGTGATTAAATCTTCAATACTTAAATCAAGTTTACGATCAAATATTACTGTTCTACGAGCGTCACCAAAATTATCAATAATTTCTTGCATCTCTTCTCGAATAACTTCCATTAAGCGTGCTTTGCTAGCAAGAATTAACAACAGTTCTTCGATCAGTACTAATAAATCTTTATATTCATTAAGAATTTTATCGTGCTCAAGTCCCGTTAGCTTATGTAAACGCATATCAAGAATTGATTGAGCCTGTTCAGGAGATAAATAGTATAAATTATCTCTGATACCCATATCTTCAGGTAATCCATCAGGACGAGCCGCATCGGAACCCGCTCTTTCAAGCATTGCAGCTACATTACCAAGTTCCCAACCTTGAGCTAATAAACCTTCTCGTGCTTCAGTCGGAGTATCCGAGCTACGAATCAACTTAATGACAGGTTCAATATTAGCAAGTGCAACAGCTTGACCTTCAAGGATATGGGCTTTTTCTCGAGCCTTTCTTAAATCAAATATTGTTCTGCGAGTAACAACTTCCTGTCTGTGCTGAATAAAGGCTTCTAGCGTTTCTTTCAGATTAAAAAGACGTGGGCGACGATTTTGAAGAGCAACCATATTGATGCCAAAAACCGTTTGCATTTGTGTTTGGGCATAGAGGTTATTCAAGATAACTTCTGGTACTTCACCACGGCGCAGTTCAACCACCATGCGCATACCATCTTTATCAGATTCATCGCGTAGGCCTGTTATGCCATCAATCTTTTTGTCTTTAACAAGATCCGCTATTTTCTCAATTAGTCTTGCTTTATTTACCTGATAAGGTAATTCAGTGACCACAATACTTTGTTTGCCACTAGATTCTGTAGTCTCAATATGACTTACAGAACGCATATAAATTCGACCACGGCCCGTCTTATAGGCTTCAACTATGCCATCGCGACCGTTAATAACTGCTGCAGTAGGAAAATCAGGACCAGGGATATGTTCCATCAAGCCTTCAACATCAATTTCTGGATTGTCCATCACAGCCATGCAGCCGTTAATAACTTCCGTCAGGTTATGTGGAGGGAAATTTGTCGCCATGCCCACTGCAATACCCGATGAACCATTAACCAATAAAGTTGGAACTCGTGTTGGCATGACCGTTGGTTCAGATTCACTGCCGTCATAGTTCTCTTCAAAATCGACCGTTTCTTTTTCCAGATCAGAGAGAAGTTCATGGGCTAATTTTGACATCCGTACTTCGGTATAACGCATTGCTGCCGGTGAGTCACCATCAACTGAACCGAAGTTACCTTGACCATCGACTAACATATAGCGCATAGAAAATGGCTGAGCCATTCTTACGATGGTGTCATAAACAGCAGTATCACCGTGGGGGTGGTACTTACCGATAACATCACCGACGATACGTGCCGATTTTTTGTAAGGTTTATTCCAGTAGTTACCCAATACAGACATCGCATAAAGAGAGCGTCTGTGCACGGGTTTCAGACCATCACGAACATCAGGGAGGGCTCGGCCCACAATGACACTCATTGCATAATCTAGATAGGAAGTTTTCAGTTCGTCTTCAATATTAATTGGAAGAATTTCTTTTGCAAGATCAACCATAGATTTTTAAAGATCCTTGTTTTTTGTAATTCTTGTTTTAATGATAATAAAGGGTAGAAATGGTTCGTTATAAACGCGCCGAATTGTAGCACGATTTTAGACTAATAAAGCGACTTATTTACATTGATTTACAACTATTTTTAATGTCAGCTTTAAACGCCTAAATTTAGCCTTAATTAACTGATATTTAGATTAAAATTACGCCTATTTAAGTGATCTTAGTTATAGATAATTGATATCCTGTTGTATACTTTGAGCCCTCAAGCTTAATTTGATATTTATAATTCACAATTTTAGGACTTTCAAGTTGATATATAACAATAAACGGAGTGAACGGTGGAGATAGTCGATAGTCTTATCCATGGAAAATGGATTGTTCCTGTTGTGCCCTCTGGGAAAATACTTGAAAATCATACTCTGGTTATCAGAGGTTCAAAGATACGTGAAATTATCCCGACTAATGAGGTTGTCGGTCGTTACCAAGCGCACCATGAATCGGATCTCAAAGAACATTTAATTATCCCCGGCTTTATTAATAGCCATATACATAGTTCAATGAGCCTGTTTAGAGGCATAGCCGACGATTTACCATTAAAGTCCTGGCTCGAAAAGCATATCTGGCCACTGGAAAAGCAGTTTGTTGATGAGAGCTTTGTTAGCGATGGCACAAGACTCGCTATCTGTGAAATGATTCGTAGCGGCACAACTTGCTTTGCCGATATGTATTTATATCCTGAAAGTGCTGCTGAAGTGGTAACTGAATCTGGTATCAGGGCTAGACTCGGAATGGTAATCAGTGACTATGAAACATCTTATGCTAGCAGCACAGATGATTATTTTAGCAAAGGCTTAGAATTTGCAGATAACTATAAACACCATCCATTAATTTACACACAATTTTCTCCCCATGCGCCTTACACTGTTTCTGATGATCCCCTCACACGAACATTAATGCTCAGTACTGAGTTGGGAATACCGATTCAAATGCATATTCATGAGACGGTATCTGAAGTTGAAGATGCGGTTAAAAAAACAGGCAAACGCCCCTTAGCAAGGCTCGAAGAACTGGGATTACTAACACCTGATCTACAGGCTGTGCATATGACACAATTACTCGATGAAGAAATCGAACTACTAGCTTCCTGTGGTGTTCATGTTATTCATTGCCCAGAATCTAATATGAAACTGGCTAGTGGTATCTGCCCTGTCGAAAAGCTACTACAAAGTGGTGTAAATGTTGCCTTAGGCACAGATGGCGCGGCAAGCAATAACGACTTAGATATGTTGGGTGAGATGAAAACAGCCGCTCTACTCGCCAAAGTATCAGCGAAAAAAGCGACTGCTGTCAGCGTCACCAAGGTACTTGAAATGGCGACAATCAATGGTGCTAAGGCATTAGGGCTTGATAGCCAAATTGGCTCTCTTGAAATAGGTAAGCAGGCAGATTTAATTGCCATCGATATGAGTGATATTGAACAGCAGCCACTTTATAATCCAATTTCACAATTGGTTTATACATCGAATCGCAATCAGGTTACGGATCTTTGGGTTGCAGGTAAACATTTAATGAAAGACCGACAATTAACCACATTAAATTTGCAAAAAATTCTCAACAATGCACAACAATGGCAACAAACTCTTAAGAAAATATTATAGTAATATTATAGCAGCAACAGGATATATAAAAAATGACAGCTCAAGTAAATGTAGATGAAGTAGAAATTGAAAAATTTGCTGCTCTAGCATCAAGGTGGTGGGACCCAACCAGTGAGTTCAAACCCTTGCATGATATCAATCCTCTTAGACTCGATTATATTATAAAACACTGTTCAGGTATCAAGGGTAAAACAATACTCGATATAGGTTGTGGTGGAGGCATATTAAGTGAAAGTATGGCTGTTGAGGGAGCGATTGTTACCGGTACCGATTTAGGAGAGGCACAAATAAGTATAGCTAAACTCCATGCCCTCGAAACTGGTACAGAAGTAAACTATATTCAACAGTCTGCCGAATCTCTTGCTGATCAACACCCTGAGTCTTTCGATGTAGTCACTTGTTTAGAAATGCTTGAGCATGTACCTGACCCTGCGTCTATTGTTCATGCCTGTAGTAAATTGGTAAAGCCCGGCGGTCAGATATTTTTTTCAACACTCAATAGAAATCCAAAGTCTTGGCTGCTTGCTATCGCTGGAGCTGAATACATCTTAAACATGTTGCCCAAAGGTACCCATGACTATAAACGATTTATCAAACCCTCCGAGCTTAGCAACTGGATCAGACAATCTGGTTTACAAGCCATGGATATTACCGGCATGCATTACAATCCTTTGACCGATACTTATCGTCTAGGTGATGGTGTGGATGTCAATTACCTAATGTGGACAAAGAAGCCTACTTAATGACTAATAAATTTCAATCAGTATTGTTTGATATGGATGGAACACTACTCGATTCAGCACCTGATATGTACGCTGCTTTAGAGCTCTTATGTGACTTTGAACAGGTTCAGGTACCCGATTATGTAGCTGCACAAAATAGAATTTCAAATGGCGTCGCCGGTTTATTCGACCTGACCTTTAACATCGCTCCTGATCATCAACAGTTCAACGATAAAAGAGATCGCTACCTTGATTATTACACTGAGGTACTGGGTCAAAAATCAACATTATTTCCCGGCATCAATAGTTGTATTAATTTTCTTAATCAAACCAAAATGCCTTGGGGAATTGTTACCAGTAAAGCCCATCGATTTGCCCATCCATTACTCAATGTGACGCCTTCCCTTCTGACAACTCATTGTTTAATTGCTGGTGATACTGTCACTCCGGGAAAACCTCATCCTGCTCCGTTGTTTGAAGCCTGTAAACGATTAGATGTTGACCCCTCTAAGAGTATTTATATAGGCGATGCAGAAAAAGATATCACCGCCGGAAACAGTGCTGGCATGCAAACCATTATTGCCGATTGGGGTTATATTGGTGCTGAGCTTAACCCTGCTAAGTGGTCAGGAGATTATCGTGTTGCTAAGAGCGAGCAGCTTCTTGATTTCTTAAAGTCATTACTTACTTAGTTACTTATTCATACAGAACTATTCATACCCAAAAAGTACAATCTGAGCCATAGAGGGCAATCAAGATGACCAACTTTATAACAACAAAAACAACAAAATTTCTTACATCTGAAAATGATAGTACTGAAAGTAACAGTTCCTCTAGGGTAAGGATCAAAACATTAGCAAGCATTGATTTCAAAAATTGGCTTAGCAGCCTAACCTCTAAACAATCTCAGTGGGTTGCTGATAGCGATTTCTCAGCTGCTAAAGATCAAACCATTAAGCTCTTTGATGATTCTGGAAATATTACAGAAATTATTTTAGGACTAGGCTCTGAATCATCAGCCTCAGGTATCGCTGCTTATGCAAACATGGCAAAATCTTTAGCCCCTGGCAAATATCAAATACAAGACGATTCTCAATCGACGCTATCAAGTATTGGCTGGGCAGTTTCTCAATATGAATTTGATCACTACAAGGCTAAAAAGAATAGCCATAATGCAGTTCTGGTATTGAAAAGTGAAGAACAAGTAAAAGCTTTGACTCCAATCATCAATGGCATTTGTCTAGTACGAGATCTGGTCAATACTCCGGCTTGCGATATGGGACCTAGTCATTTATCTGCCGTGATGCAAGACTTGGCTAAGCAGTATTCTGCTGAATTCTCAGAAATTGTTGGTGATGAGCTTCTAGCAAAAAGATTAAACACTATTCATGCCGTGGGTCGTGCAGCGAAAAATCAACCACGTCTTTTAGAACTAAAATGGGGCGATGAAGACGCACCAAAATTAACTTTAGTCGGTAAAGGCGTTTGTTTCGATACCGGAGGCCTTGATCTGAAAGGTAGCGCCGGCATGCGCATCATGAAAAAAGATATGGGAGGCGCAGCCCATACACTAGGCATAGCCCAAATGATTATGGGCTCAGGACTTAAAGTACGATTGAGACTGTTGATTCCTGCGGTGGAAAATAATATTTCAGAGGATGCCTTTCGACCCGGTGATATCATCACAACTTACAAAGGAACTACCGTAGAAGTTGATAACACCGATGCTGAAGGTCGACTCGTTTTATGTGATGCCTTGGCTTTAGCTTCTGAGGAAGAACCAGAATTACTAATAAATTTCGCCACCTTAACCGGTGCTGCACGCGTTGCGATGGGGACTGATGTTGTACCCTTTTTCACAGATAATGATGAAATAGCAGCCTCTCTAGCTGAACATTCAAAACGTCAGGATGATCCTACTTGGCGCTTGCCCCTACATGAGCCCTATGCAGCTCAATTGAAATCTAATTTTGCTGATATGCGTAATATGGGTTCAGGACCTTTTGGCGGAGCTATTGTTGCCGCCTTGTATTTGAAACACTTTGTCAGTAATCCATCTCAGTGGGTACATTTCGATATGTATTCTTGGAATATAAGTGAAAAGTCCACCTGTCCTGAGGGCGGTGAAGCTATGGCAATCAGAGCTGTATTTGCTTATTTAGAAGAGCGCTTTGGTTGTTAATTTCAAATTAAAGTAGCGATTAAGTAGCATCGTTATCAGTGGAAGGGGCCATCATTGTAAACAGAGCAATTGCACTGTCACATATCTCTTCTACTTGGCTAGTTTGGGTATATATTCCATCGATTAATAATTTAGCAATACCGTGAACAGTACCCCAGATAACTTGAGCTAGTCTTAAGGTGTTTTCATCGGATTTTATTAAACCATTTTCCTGCCAATTCTTAGTCATATCAAGTTGATGTTGAAAGCAGGGATAAGCTACATCGCGTAATGCTTGAGTACTATTTTGTTGTTTCCAGATTGCTCTACCAAACATTAATTCATAGAGTTCCTGATTCTCATAGGCAAACTGCACGTAGTCGTGGACAAAAAAATGAAACTTTTCTCTTACTGATTGATTTTTATTATTTAAAATAGCCAAGGCTTGTACATTTCTAATTTTATAACCATTTTCAGCAATTGCACAGAGTAGCTCATTCTTATCTTTAAAATGATGGTAAGGCGCAGTTCTTGATACCCCTGCTCTCAGGGCAAGCTTTCTCAAAGACAAACCCTCGATACCGGATTCCTCAATCATCAAAGTTGCTTCATCTAACAATTTCTGTTGTAAATCACCATGATGATAGCTCCGTTTTACAGCCTTAGTTGTTGCTTTTTTACTCATTGAACAGCCTTGTACTAATTAATTATTTTTATTAACTTATCAAGCTCTTAGTTTATCAAGCTCTTAGTTTATCAAGTTCTTAGCTTATCAAAAAAGGCCTGATTATTGAACCTAATCTTGACAGTGCTTAGATCAAAGGCTATTCTCTTAACTTGACGGCGTCAAGTTGAATTATTGTTTATTCAAATAATGAAATAACAAACTATTAGGAATATTCATGGCAGAACAAAATTACCCCAACCTTCTTAATCCGCTAGATCTAGGATTCACAACCTTAAAAAATAGAGTATTAATGGGCTCAATGCACACAGGGCTTGAAGAAGCTGCTGATGGCATTGATAGAATGGCGGCATATTTTGGGGAGCGAGCAAAGGGCGGAGTAGGCTTAATAGTAACAGGTGGGTTTGGGCCAAATAAACGCAGTGCAACACATGAACATACTCAGCTTGTTAAAAGTGATGAGGATATCAATGAGCATAAAAAGATAACTGCAGCTGTGCACAAACACGATAGTAAGATTTGTATGCAAATTCTTCATACCGGTCGTTATGCTTTTAACAAAAGTCCCATTGCCCCTTCAGCGATCCAAGCACCGATAAATCCTAGAAAACCACTGGCGGCAACTATTGAAGAAATTGAAGAACAAATTCAAGATTTTGTAAAACTATCCCTAGCAGCCCAAAAAGCTAATTATGATGGCGTTGAGATCATGGGTTCAGAAGGCTATTTCTTGAATCAATTCTTGGCACTAAGAACCAATCAACGCGATGACGATTGGGGCGGCAGTTATGAAAACAGAATGCGATTACCGGTGGAGGTTGTTAGACGGGTACGTGAAGCTACTGGTGATAAATTTATTATCATCTTTAGATTATCGATGCTTGATCTTGTAGAAGGCGGAAGTAGCTTTGAAGAAGTG
>JBLHLI010000051.1:0-9775 GCA_047618765.1 Enterobacterales bacterium
ATTGTTGGCGCTGATCCTGAAGGGTCTTTACTTGCAGGTCCTGAAGAGATAAAACCTTATCATGTTGAAGGCATCGGTTATGATTTCATACCTGAGGTTCTCGATAGAACTCTTGTTGATCGTTGGGTAAAAACAAATGATGCTGAGTCGTTCACATTAGCAAGAGCTTTAATGCGAGATGAAGGCTTATTGGTAGGCGGTTCATCGGGTTCAACAATGATGGCTGCCTTAAAAGAAGCTAAAACCCTTAAAGCTGGTCAAAACTGTGTAATTATTTTAGCCGATGGTATACGTAACTACATGAGTAAGTTCGTTAGCGCTGAGTGGAGAAAACAGGAAGGATTCGAATAAACTTACTCAGACGGATTAACATATCGACAAGCATATCTATCAGCTGCTGATTATTCGACGATATCCTAATTATATTTAAGGATAAGGATCGTCAGCAGCCTAACATTCCGTTAGAATAGATTACATTCTTAATAACTTACCTTAAGTTATTACGCTTAACTTCTTCTAAAAATGATAAAGATTATAATAAAAAAATAATATGAAAATTCTGATCAGCAATGACGATGGTGTATCTGCACCGGGATTAAAAGTGCTTGCCGATGCCTTGGCAGATTTGGGCGAAGTCATCGTAGTGGCTCCCGATAGAAATAGAAGTGCTGCCAGTAGCTCTCTAACTATAGATGATCCTCTACGAGTTAGTAAAACATCCCTAGGCTACTATGCAGTCTCTGGTACTCCAGCAGATTGCATTTTAATAGCACACCATTCGATATTAAAAGGTGAACTACCCGATATCGTAGTTTCAGGTATTAATATGGGGGCTAACCTTGGTGATGATGTACTCTATTCAGGTACTGTTGCCGCAGCCATTGAAGGTCGATTTCTCGGAGTACCTGCTCTAGCAATGTCCATGGCAAGTCGAGAATGTAACCATCTCGAGACTGCTGGTTTGGTCGCCAGACAATTGACCGAACAGTTACTAAAAGAAGACTTAGGAAAAGACAGAATACTCAACGTCAATGTGCCAGATATACCAGTGGCTGATATCAAAGGATTTAAAGTCACTCGGCAAGGACATCGAAACAGAGATAACGTCGTTATACCGGCCACCGATTCCAGAAATAAACCTATCTATTGGCTTGCGCCTCCGGCAACAGCCAAAGACGCAGGCCAAGGTACAGATTTTCATGCTATTGAAGAAAATTATGTTTCAATTACACCATTGCATGTAGATTTAACTGCCTATAATGCGTTTGAACAGGTCTCACATTGGGTCTCGGAGTTGTCAGTATGAATTCAATAAATATAAATGGTATTGGTATGACATCTCAACGAACTCGTCGAAGGCTAGTTCAGAGGTTGGAAGATGAAGGTATTCGTAATCAAGATGTTCTGAATATAATGGCTAGTACACCTAGACATATCTTTATCGATGAAGCTATTTCACATCGAGCTTATGAAGATACCGCCCTCCCTATAGGTCGCGGTCAAACTATATCACAACCCTATATTGTTGCTAGAATGACAGAGCTTTTACTGGACTCAGGACCTTGTGATCGTGTTCTAGAAATTGGCACAGGCTCAGGATTTCAAACCGCTATATTAGCTCAATTAATGGATAAAGTTTTTTCAATTGAACGTATTAGAGCATTACAGGAAAAAGCAAGAAAACATCTAGCGGTATTAAGATTAATGAACGTTGAATATCGTTATGGAGACGGCGGCGAAGGTTGGGAAGAAAAGGGGCCGTTTGATTGTATCATTGTAACAGCAGCTCCTCCTGTTTTACCACGAGCTCTTATGCAACAGCTTAATGAAGGTGGGCGAATGATTGTGCCCGTTGGTGCTATTGATGGCGAACAACATTTATGTTTAATTCAGAGAGTTGGCGATGAGTTTGAAAAGCATATTTTAGAACCTGTAAAATTTGTACCTCTTCTAGGTGGCGCTTTAGAATGAAAGTATTTACCGCTCTCTACGACAAGGTTCTCATCTGGTCACGTCATAAATATGCTGCAAGATATCTAGTAGTAATGAGTTTTTGTGAGTCAATATTCTTTCCTATTCCAGTCGATGTGATGTTGGCTCCCATGACCTTGGCAAAACGTGAGAAGGCTTGGTTTTATGCCGCCATTACGTCGTTAGCTTCTGTGACGGGAGGAGTGTTAGGTTATCTTCTTGGATATTTTGCTTTTGAAAGTATCGTTGAGCCTATGATTCAGGCTGCTGGATATACTGAGCGTTACCTTGAAGTCATTGAGTGGTTTAAAAAATATGGATTTTGGGTAGTTTTTCTAGCAGGCTTCAGTCCTATACCCTATAAAATCTTTACCGTCTCAGCTGGTGCATTACATATGGCCATACTACCCTTTATTTTGGCTTCAACCATAGGTCGCTCTGCTCGCTTCTTTCTTGTAGCAGGCTTAATTTACTGGGGTGGCGATACTATGGAGCGTAAACTTAGAGAGTACATCGATATTCTGGGTTGGATAGTTGTATCCTTAGTAATCATCGCCTATCTCATTTACATTTATATTAATTAACTTCTTAGACTCTTTCTACCTCTAACCTAGCTGAAACTGGCTTCTTGAAGTAGAATGGCTATAAAATGAACCTATCATCAAAGCCAAGTAAAAGATTGATTCAGCAACTCCTGATGTTGATGATACTAATGCTGTTGTCAGTATTGATAACATCTTGTGCTAATGATCGCAGGCCAGCTCCAGTTAGAAATTTATCCATAGAACCTGAGTCCCGAAAAATATGGAAAGCTGGTACTTATCAAGTAAGAAAGAGTGACACCCTTTATTCTATTTCATTTCGATTTGGCATAGACTTTCAACAGTTAGCACTGATTAA
The DNA here is from genome assembly GCA_047618765.1 of Enterobacterales bacterium. GTDB lineage: Bacteria > Pseudomonadota > Gammaproteobacteria > Enterobacterales. Next base: position 2,872 of record JBLHLI010000051.1, read on the forward strand.
TAAAATAAAACGTCCTTATACTATTTATCCTGGCCAAGAATTAATACTTCGATTTAACAAAAGTAATTCAACGTCTTCAAAATCCTCGAAAATGGCTTCCAAAAAGCCTAATCCAAAGATTAAGTCTACCACTAATAAGAATAGGAATGTTGCACAGCAGCAAAACAAAAAAAGTAAAAAACAAGTCGAGAATAGCAAATCTAAAGGGATACAGCGGAATTCAAAGTTTGACGGTAAGAAAAAAGTGACAGCTTGGCATTGGCCTGTTAAAAATAAGAACTGGAAGAAAGGTTCTTTTGGGAAGGATATACAGCAAGGTATCAAAATCTCTGGCCAATTTGGTGAAGCTATAAAGGCATCAGCAAACGGTAGAGTAGTCTATAGTGGAAACGGCCTTGTTGGATATGGCAATCTGATTATCCTTAAGCACAGTCAATCATTTTTGAGTGCTTATGCACATAATGCTAAATTACTAGTTAGAGAAAATGATATAGTAAAAGCGGGTCAGAAAATTGCCACTATGGGTAAAAATGATACGGGTCAAACTGAACTTCATTTTGAGATTCGATATCAAGGTAGACCCGTTAATCCTCTGAAATATTTGCCGCCTTATGATTAAAGTTAAATTAATTGAATCGGACTTATATCAATTTGTAAATAAACCAAAGAGTTTAAACAAATCGGAGCAATTAGAGGAAAGCGACTTAGTCTAGCCATCCATGTCAGTTGAGATAGTTAATCATCAATGGACGGAGAGCTACAAAATGACAAACGCAAAATTACAAAAGAGGACTAAAGAGTCCACTGTAAATGATGCAACTAAACTTTATCTTAGTGAAATAGGGGAAACGCCTCTACTATCAGCAAAAGAAGAAGTTTACTATTCTAGAAAAGTACAAAAAGGCCATCAACCATCTAGACATCGGATGATAGAAAGTAACCTACGCCTTGTTGTAAAAATATCAAAACGTTATCTCAATCGAGGACTTGCTCTCCTTGATATTATCGAGGAAGGTAATATCGGTCTAATTAGAGCAGTGGAAAAATTTGACCCGGAGAGAGGTTTTAGATTTTCCACCTATGCAACTTGGTGGATAAGACAAACCATAGAACGTGCCATAATGAGTCAAACAAGAACTATCCGCTTGCCAATTCATGTGGTAAAAGAACTTAATGTGTATTTACGTGCTTCACGTCAGTTAGCCCAAGAACTTGACCATTTCCCAACTGCTGATGAGATAGCCGAAAAGGTTCAAGTCGATGTCAAAGCAGTAAATCGCATGCTGGGTTTAAATAATCGTGTGAGGTCTATGGACGTACATTATGCTGGAGATAAAGACGCAAGTCTCTTTGATACTATTTCCGATGAACAAAACTTAGATCCATCTGAAAGACTACAAATAAATAATGTAAAGGTCAAAATAGAGAAATGGCTTTCTTTATTATCAAAAAGACAAGCTGAAGTTCTTGCCCGTCGTTATGGGCTATTAGGATTTCATCCTGATACCTTAGAGCATGTAGGTGAAGAAATTGGCCTTACTCGTGAAAGAGTTCGTCAAATTCAGGTTGAAGCTCTTCGACGACTTAAAGAAATTTTAATCCGTAAAGGTTTATCATTAAACGTATTGTTTAAATAACGGCTCCTATAACGAGCCGTTCATTTTAAGAAAAGGCCCTAGAAGGCGTTAATAATCTAAGTCGGTATTTTGATTGTTAACGCATGAATTTCCGTCTCCATTAAATCACCCAAAGCTTCATAAATAAGTCGATGCCTTTGTAATGGACGTAAATCTTTAAATTTTTCTGAGCTAATAGAAAGCCGAAAATGTCCTTTACCACTTTTAGCTCCTGCATGACCAGCGTGAAGATGAGATTCATCCTCAATATGCAAGCTGCTAGGTGACAATTCAGTTTCTAAACGTTGAGTCATTTGAGTCATTCTAGTTTTATTATTCATAATATTCTTTTGTTGTATTTTTTTCGTATTGTTTTTTAAAATTAGCGTAAAATAATACCCTTGCTAAGGTTTTATTTAGCCCTGAAAAATCTTAAAGCATTTAATGGATGCAGTTTAACTTTTCTCAAGAGGGAATCAAACAGAAATGACATTAAAAATCGATTTACATTGTCATACCCAACATTCTGATGGCGGTTTATCATGCCAAGAATTGATTGAAAGAGCTGTGGAGAAAGGAGTAGATGTGCTAGCTATTTCCGACCATGACACAACAGCTGCTCATCTTCAAGCTGCTGATATAGCTAAAGATTTACCGATTAAGATAATGCCTGCTGTAGAAGTTTCAACTGTCTGTGAGAATCAAGAATTACATATTGTTGGACTAGGGGTCGACATAAATAATCAAGCTTTACAGAATGTTTTACATACAAACAGACAATTACGGCGTGATCGTACAGTAAAAATTCTAGAAAAGTTTCAAAAGTCAGGGTTAGACGATTTATCAAGCCCCTTAGAGGCTATAGTCACTGGAGAAGTTGTGTGCCGAAGTCATTTGGCTCAGTTGTTATGTAATGAAGGCATAGTAAAAGATTTCCAACGAGCATTTAAACAATATTTAGGCAAAAAAGGCAAGGCTTGGGTACCTGTAGTCTGGCAAGACGTAAGCTTGGTAATTAAAGCTATTAAAGAGGCGGGCGGTGTTGCTATTTTAGCCCATCCTAGTAAATATAAATTATCACCCACAAGATTAGCTATAATCATTGAAGCTTTTGTAAAAGCTGGTGGTGAAGCCATTGAAATTGCCTATCCAGGATTAAATCCATCTGATAGAGCAATGTTAGTTCGTCAGGTTAATTTACATCAATTAGCAGTATCTCAGGGATCTGACTTTCATCATCCAAAAACTAGTTGGACTGAATTAGGTGCTTTTGGTGTCAGAGAAGATGCTTTTAAAGTTGTATGGCAACACTTTGGTATAATGGAAACTTGTCATTAGGACTTCCCAGTAATTCTTACCATTAAGACTTGCCATTAGTACCACTTAGAGGATAATCCCTGACTAGTTAAATAGAAGACAAAGTGAAATGACTCAATTTTTTCAAATACATGCTGAAAACCCTCAGTCTCGACTTGCAAATCAAGCCGTGAACATCCTTAATAAGGGTGGTGTTATTGTCTATCCAACTGATTCTGGTTATGCCTTAGGATGTCGATTAGGTGACAAAACAGCCTTAAATCGCATTAAAGCCATAAGACGACTCGATCCAAATCATCACATGACTCTGATATGCAAAGATCTATCCGAACTGGCTAATTATGCAAGAGTAGATAATTCAGCCTATCGGTTAATCAAAAATCATACTCCGGGTAGCTACACCTTTATTTTAAAAGCTACTTCTGAAGTACCGCGAAGACTGCAACATCCTAAGAAAAAAACCATTGGATTAAGAGTACCTGATAATAAGATTGCTCTGTCTTTGTTAGAGGCCTTAGGTGAGCCAATGATGAGTACAACCCTTATATTACCTGGTGATAGTGATATTATGACCGATCCATACGATATTCGTCTTGAGCTAGAGGGGCGGGTTGATTTGATTATTGATGGCGGATACTGCGGAAATGAAGCAACTTCTATGATTGATTTAACTTCAGGTGCTCCAGAGGTAATCCGAGTTGGTCAAGGTGATGTTTCTGCTTTTGAGTCATAGACTCAGAATTTCTTCAACGACTAGTGAACTAACGATATAAAAATTAACCAACTTATCGTATAATTGCTGACCTAATTTAACGCTTGTATAACAGACTACTATGACTGAAACATCAGAAGACGCGATTCATACTTCACATCATGTCCAAGAAGAAATGCCTTTTGCTATTGTAAAAGGTGAGGCTGTTTCTGAGGTTCCTAAAGATCTCTATATTCCACCTGATGCACTTGAAGTTATTCTTGAAATTTTTGAAGGCCCGCTTGATTTACTGCTTTATCTCATCAGACGGCAAAATATTGATATTGTTGATATTCCTCTAGCTGATATTACTGCTCAGTATATGGAATATGTTGAGCTTATGAAGGATCTGCATTTAGAGCTAGCGGCAGAATATCTAGTAATGGCTGCAATGCTTGCTGAAATTAAATCACGAGTATTACTACCGCGGCCTCCCTCAGCAGATGAAGATGAGGATGATCCACGAGCTGATTTAATTCGTCGACTGCAAGAATATGAACAATTTAAACAAGCTGCGGCTGATCTCGATGAATTACCGAGAGTTGAAAGAAATATATTTCTAAGTGAAGTTGAAGCACCAGAGTTTGAAATTATAAAGCCTGATGTTCAAGTTGACATGAAAGAACTTATGATTGCCCTAACTGATGTCCTGAGTCGTGCTGAGATGTTCACCAGTCACCATATTCAAAAAGATGTATTATCAGTCAGAGAAAAAATGACAATGATTTTAAGTCAAATTAAAAGCGATTCTTTCACTGACTTTATTTGTCTTTTTGATGTGTCTGAAGGACGCATGGGTGTGGTAATCACTTTTATGGGTATTATGGAGTTAATCAAAGAATCGCTGGTTGAAATTATTCAACAAGAGCCCTATGGCCCCATACATGTAAAAGCTGCAAGTTCGACGAATTTAGATGAAGAGAGTCAAGATGAAGAGACTTTAGATCTTTATAATCAGGTTGAAGGCTAACTATGGAAAATAATAAATTAAAAAATATTCTTGAAGCAATATTAATGTCTGCAGGTAAGCCAATACCAGCCGAAAAATTGTTACAGCATTTTGATGAGGATGATCCTCGTCCATCAATAACCAAACTTAAAGCCCAATTAAAAGAATTACAAAATGAATGTGAAGGCAGGGGTATTGAATTAAAAGAAGTATCCTCAGGATTTCGATATCAAGCTCGTGATGAATATGGACTTTGGGTTAGCAAACTCTGGGAAGAAAGACCTCCACGTTATTCAAGAGCTCTTCTCGAAACATTAGCCTTGGTAGCTTATCGCCAACCTGTTACCCGTTCAGACATAGAAGATGTTCGTGGCGTTGGCGTTTCTACAACAATAATAAGAACCTTGCTAGAAAGAGAGTGGGTTCGAATAGTTGGACATAGAGATGTCCCAGGTCGACCAGCATTATTTGCTACAACAAGACAGTTTCTCGATTATTTTAATATGAAAAGCCTTGATGAGTTGCCAAGCCTTTCTGAAATTAAAGATTTATCAAAATTAGATCCCGAATTAGATTTGGGAATTGATATAGAAAAATTAGAAAATGCGTTTAATGGTCCTTTGCTAGATAATGTGACCACAACAGAAGATATATCTAATCAAAATCATGAAGAAGACCTAGAGTCTAATCTACTTAAAACCTCAATAGAAGAGTAAGTTCCTGATGTCAGAGAAACTACAAAAAGTATTGGCCAGAGCTGGCCTAGGATCAAGAAGAGAACTGGAAGGTTGGATATCCGCCAATAGAGTTAGTGTTGATGGCAAGATAGCCACCCTTGGTGACCGGGTTTCTGAAGACGCTAAAATTCGAGTTGATGGTATTTTATTAAAACTTAAAAAAGAGTCAGAAATTCGAAGAAGAGTACTTGTTTACAATAAACCTGTTGGTGAATTGTGTACACGTAAAGATCCTAAAAATAGACCAACTGTCTTTGATCGCTTACCCAATTTAAAACAAGGCCGTTGGGTTGCTATAGGCCGCCTTGATTACAATACCTGTGGTTTACTACTTTTTACCAATGACGGTGAAATGGCCAATCGAATGATGCACCCTTCATCTGAAATTGAAAGAGAATATGCAGTAAGAGTTCACGGTGATGTGAATGAATCTACGATCAAAATATTACAAGAAGGTGTGATACTCGATGATGGCAAAGCTGCTTTTGATAGCATTAAAGCTGCTGGTGGTGAAGGAACAAACCAGTGGTTTCATGTGACATTAAAAGAAGGCCGTAATAGAGAAGTTAGAAGGCTTTGGGAATCTCAAGATGTTGAAGTTTCAAGACTTATCAGGATTCGTTATGGTGCTGTTGAATTACCTCGTAGTTTACATCGTGGTACTTGGATAGATATGGAGGATCAGGATATAAATAAGCTGGCATCTACTGTCGATTTAAAAGCAAAAACGCCACCACGAAAGAAAGTACAGACAAGAGCCCCACGTCAAACTAGAATGGCAACAAGGCGTAAAAGAGCTACGCGTAAACCTAATTAACTTGCTAGTAATGACGTGTTAGTTGCTGTGCTATTTTCAGCAGCAACTTTATGTTTAATGGCAGTAAAGTTGCTGCTCATTTGTTTAGGTAATTTTATTTCATTTCCAGAGAAGATTAATAGCTTTTCATGTTCAGATTGTTTACTGACAATATGTTCAAGTATTTTTATGGCTAAGGGCGATTGAAGAGTGTTGCCGACATCCACAAATAAGTACATACCAAAATGAATACTCATGGATATATGATATAGAGCCTTTACAAAACTATCTGTATTTGGTGCAAATATATTGGGAATGTCTGTGCGAAATAATCCATGTCCTTCTTTCCAATAATAAAATCAATGGCTTCAGTGTTATTTTATGCTGCTACTCTGACCTGGTTACGTCCATTATTTTTTGCTAAGTAGAGTGCTTGATCAGCACGGTTGAATAATTGGTCCATACATTCAGTTTTATTAAAGTGAGCTACACCTATACTGACGGTAACCTTAATAGATTCATTCTCACACAAGGTTTCAACTTGCTCAATAGCTTGTCTTATACGTTCTGCCATAAACGATGCACTGTTCACATCACTATTGTTAAGTAATACAACAAATTCTTCTCCACCAAATCTAAAAAGCTCATCAGACTGACGAATTATGTTCTTAATTGTTTCACAAACAGATTTTAAGGTAGCATCACCAACACTATGACCATGTTGATCATTAATCTTTT
>JBLHLI010000052.1:0-9692 GCA_047618765.1 Enterobacterales bacterium
CTTCAAGTACATTATTAACACCTAGTTTTTTAGCAACTTCAGAAATGTTTATCTTACTGCCCTTGAATGCAAATGCAGATGAACGTGAAGTTACTTTTAAGTTAGGTATTTTAGCGAGTACATTTAAAATTTCTTCAGAGATACCATCTGAGAAATAATCATGATCTCTATTTGGACTCATATCTACAAAAGGCAGCACAGCAATGGATGAACCCTCTACTGCTTGTGAGACTTTCTTTGAAGTATCAACTTCAACTGAATTTTTTTCTGTTACTAGGGTTTCAGATTGTGACTGGAAACGACTCTCATAGATAAAATAACCCGCAACAAGAACAAGCAGACCTATTATTGTGAAATCTAGCTTTCGACTTGTGTGAGATGTAATAGAGTCTTCAGGTGCAATCTCCGATTCTTTCTTGATGCCTTCAGGTGTTACCTCAAAAGCCCATGCAAAGAATATGGCAAATGGGAAGCCGATGATGCCTAGAAAGAATACTACTGTATTCATCCATTCTGGCATATTGAGAGCTGGAACTGCTGAATCTGTAACCTGAATGACCACCCAAGCAAGTACCAAATAAGCAACACCTACCTTGAATACATTACGTCTTTTAAGCTCAGTAAAGAAAGAATTTGCCACATTTATTCCGTAATAATTATTATTGTTTATCCGTTGGAAGACAATGTACTGGTATTGAGGATTTTAATCAATCGTTGAGCCTATCTCAATGGCAGCAAATCGAACATAAGCGACATCAAGGAGGGCAGTGATCGTCTTTGTGTCATTCAGTGCCAGGAATAGCTTGTCAAAGCATCATGTTTGATGGACTCGCAGCCGTTCCTGATTTGTTTTTCTTGACTGGATAATTACTGTCGATAATGTTGATCTCAACAAAAATTGGATTAAATGGGAAAACACCTTATTATATAATTAGAGAACGACGACAATATACTGGTGGAGCTAGTGTGTTGCGTCTATGACAGTGTAGGTTTAACTATATAATTAGATGTATCTATTCGCTTAGATGCAAACTAATTCAGTGGCGCTTATCCCAATATAGTTTCTGTTTAACGCATTCAACTTGTAAGAAAACACCAAAATGTTAATTTGCTTTTTTCCTACTTAGAGAAAAAGAATAAATCATGAAACCTATTTATATTTTTATTGTTCTGTTGCTTACCATTCTAACTATTAGTAGCAAAAGTTATAGCCAAAATGAATTTCCAGTCCTGGAAGGCCTCTATCTCGGTCAAAAGCCTCCTGGTTCAGAACCTGAACCATTTGCTCCCGGTATTGTTACCACAACGGGTTGGGAATATGGTGCTGTCTTCACACCCGATATGAAAGAGTTTTATTTTCTAAGAAATAATACGGAAACCGATAAGCATGAACTAGTTGTTTTTCAAAATAAAAACAATCACTGGCAGCAGACAGGTGTATCGCCAAGGCAGGGGCAACCCATCATCGCGCCCGATGGCAAGACCATGCATTTGGGCAGGCGATATAAGGAGCGCACTGAAGCAGGATGGTCAGATAGAAAAAGTCTGGGCGCACCTTTTGAAGATATTTTTATCATGCGACTTTCAGCTTCATCTAAAGGGACCTACTTTTTTGACGAGATAATTGATGATGGTAATGACGGATATGAGAGCGGCCCTATTCAATCATCAAGGCTGGTAGGCGGCAAATACGATGATCCGAAGCCACTTGGCAAAGAAATTAATTCAGGAAAACAGAACTCCCACCCCTTCATCGCACCAGATGAAAGCTACATCATCTGGGATAGCGAACGAGACGACGGGTTTGGTGATGCAGACATCTATATCAGTTTTAAAAGCCAAGATGGATCTTGGGGTAAAGCCATCAATATGGGTGACAAGATTAATACCGACGCTTGGGATGCTGCGGCGAGCGTGACGCCGGATGGTAAGTATCTTTTCTTCAATAGGAATGTGGGCTCAGACGAATACGATAATGTAAATATATTGTGGGTGGATGCACAGATTATTCAGGACCTTAGGCCCAAAAAATAACCCAAATATGAAATGAAATAAGAGAATAATAATGAAATCAATCTACCCCTCAATGATTTTACTATTCTCAACAGTGATGTTGAGTAGCACCGTCCAAGCCCAAGATGAGATGCCGATCCTGGAAGGACCGTATCTCGGTCAAAAGCTTCCCGGCTTAACGCCAGAAATTTTTGCTCCCGGCATTGTTTCGACCGAGCAACGTGACGGCAGCGGCTTTTTCTCACCTGATATGAAAGAGTTCTATTTTACAAGGAAAAGTGACGAAGGTAACAAATGGTCATTAATTGGTTTTAAATCTGAAAATAATCGATGGCATAAGTCAGTTGTTAGGCCTCGTGTGGGTCGACCTATCATGTCGCCCGATGGCAAGACAATGCATTTGGGTAAGCAATTTATGACGCGTAATGGTGACGGCTGGTCAGAGATTAAAAGTCTTGGCTCGCCTTATGAGGAAATACGGATCATGCGACTTATGTCTTCATCCAAAGGTACTTATGTTCTTGACGAAGGGACTAGAGATGGAAATGGGGTTCTTCGTTATTCATCATTAAAAGACGGTGTGCGAGAAGAACCGAAGCCATTTGGCAAAGAAATAAATACTGGAACATGGAACGCTCACCCTTTCATTGTACCTGATGAAAGCTATATTATTTGGGATGGTGAAAGAGACAGCGGATTTGGTGATAATGATCTGTACATCAGTTTCAGGCAGCAAAATGGTGCATGGGGTGAGGCTATAAATATGGGTGATAAGATCAACACCGAAGCTCCAGAAAATGGTGCGAGTGTGACGCCCGACGGAAAATATCTTTTCTTTAATAGGAATACAGGCGTAGGGGACGGCGATCTATACTGGGTTGATGCTCAGGTTATTGAAAACCTCAGGCCTAAAAGATAAATCTAAGATGAAAACATATAAGGAAATAATAATAAAATCTATTTACGCCTCAACACTATTACTACTGTCTGTATTGACAATGGATAACTCCAGCCAAGCCCAAGATGTTATTCGCATCCCAGATGGTCCCTATCTCGGTCAAACGCCACCCGGCTCAACACCTGAGATTTTCTCCCCTGGTATTGTAAATAGAGAAGAATCTACTGATCTTGAGGGCATGTTCGGATCGGATATGAAGACCTTTTATTTCGTTAGAGAAGGTGAAGAATATGGTGGCGTAGTTAAAGTTGGAGAGTTTAAAGGAAATGAAGTTTCCTATGGGCTGGCAGTCATTGAATATAAAAATAATAAATGGCAGCACTCTGTTGTCGCGAGGGCAGCGAGCGAACCCTCTATCTCTCCTGACGGCAATACCATTTTGTTCAAAAATGGATATATAGAACGCACAAGCGACGGTTGGTCAGAGATGAAAAGCCTTGGTGAGCCATTCGCAAGTATCAGCATTATGCGGTCTGCAATTTCATCCAACGGAACCATTTATTTTGATACCTTTAACCGAGCACAGGATATTCCTCTGCGCTATTCACGTTTGATTAACGGCAAATATGAGGCGCCGAAATCACTGGGCTCTCAGTTTGGCATCGGCAGGTATAATGCCCACCCCTTCATTGCGCCGGATGAAAGCTACATTATCTTTGATAGCGTAAGAGAAAGTGGATACGGCACATCTGACCTCTACATCAGCTTTCGAGCGGCAGATGGCTCATGGGGCCCTGCCATCAACATGGGCGACAAGATAAATACCACTGCCTCTGAAAAAAATCCAAGTGTGTCACCCGATGGAAAGTTTCTCTTCTTTGATTGGCGGACAAAACCCAGAAACGAAGATGTAACTATCTACTGGGTGGATGCACAAATTATTGAAACGCTCCGGCCCAATTAGCAATAAAAATTCATGTCTCCTTCGTGACGTTAGCTGCCATCGAGAAAGTTCGGCTTATGGCACATAGCACGACTGCGGTTATCAACCTTAAGCAGAAGTTATAGTCATTGTTGATTATGACCGCCTTGTTCGATGTGCTGCCATTCGTAAAGGACTCAAACTGACACGGAATAGTCAAATTTATGGTGCTAAGTTTCAACAAATAGTTTGTTTAGAAATAGAGATGAATGATGATATACCCAGAATAGCATTATATTAAAAATCACACTTTTGTTGCGCTTACTCATTGTTTACTTTAACTGGAGTGCTATCATTTATGTATATTAAAAAGTAATTAGCATTAATGGGGCTGTCATGAATGAAACAAGCAAATTGATTGAGGCTCAATATTACCCTCGATTGCTTAATCATTACTGGATTATCGGCAAGGTTCGTTTAGTTTCTTTCATTGCTATTTCTATCGCTATCTTATTTTTAACCTCAGTGACTCAGGTCCATGCTTCCGCGGATACCGCACAGGCAGGATTACCTCATCAAACACAAAAAGAGATTTTGATTGTCGGTAGTGAGCAGGACTATCCACCTTTTGCAACAGGCATGACTGATGCCTACGCAGGTGGCTTTACCGTTGAACTCTGGAAAGCCGTGGCGGATGAAGCTGGTTTGAGTTACACCATTCGTGTGAACCCTTTTAGAGACGTTCTTCAGAACTTCAAAGATGGAAAAACTGATGTTTTGATCAACCTTGCACGTTCAGAAGAACGCGATCAGTTTGCCGACTTTACCGTTCCTCACGTTATCGTCCGTGGAGCAGTTTTTGTGCGCAAGGGCGAGTCTAGTATTCGTAGTATGGATGACCTTGTAGGGAAATCTATCATTGTTCTCAATGCAGATTTAGCTCACGACTATGCACTAACAAAAGGCTGGAAACAGCAGCTTGTTCTGGTGGATACCACCGCCGAAGGGTTTCGTTTATTGGCATCTGGTAAGCACGATGCCATATTGATAGGTAAGTTGCCCGGTATGCAGACAGTTCTGAACCTAGGTCTATCTGATATCAAAGTGTTAAAGTTCAAAGTCGGATTTGCACAGAAGTTTGGATTCGCCGTGCACGAAGGGCAATCCGATTTACTGGCAAAAATTAACGAAGGGTTAGCGATTACAAAAGCCAATGGAACGTACGATGTACTGTACCAGAAATGGTTTGGTATCTATGAAGTCAAAGATGTTGGCTTTCAGGATTTACTCAAGTATATCATTCCGATTATTTTGTTTTTCTTGGGAGTCGGAGGATATTTCCTCTATCAGCGACATGTCGAACGCAAGCAGGCGGAGGAGCAACTACAGGAAATTGAAGAAAGAACCAGACTTGCCCTGGATGCATCTACTGACGGTGTATGGGATTGGAACATTAAAACGGGAGAAGTCATATTCAGCGATAAATGGTGTCGATCTTTGGGATATGAGCCGAATGAAGTAACTAATGATGTAAATTTCTGGTTGGAAACATTGCACCCAGATGATAAGGAAAAGACACTTAAAGCAGTCAATGATCATTTTGAAGGAAAAACACAAGCGTTTGTTTATGAAAACAGATTAAAGAAAAAGTCTGGTAATTATCGCGACAATATCGATAGAGGACAGGTATTTGAGTGGGACGAAGATGGCAAACCCCTGCGCATGATTGGTACGGATACAGATATCACCGAACAAAAGCAACTTCAGTCCCAACTTCAACATTCTCAGAAACTGGACAGCCTAGGCGTACTGTCAGGAGGTATCGCTCATAACTTCAATAACATCCTTTCAATCATCATCGGCTATTGTGGTCTGACAAAGATGAACTTTGAAACAGCTGAGAAGAATATCCCAATAATAGAAAAAGCCGCTGAACAAGCCGCTGCTCTCAGTCGCCAGATGATGGCATACGCAGGTAAAGAGAAAGCCAGCATGTCCAAGTTTAATATAGGGAAGGAGGTGGACGAAACAGCCAGTATGTTGAAAGCAACTTTGCCTCAAAATGCAGTTATAAAAACCGAACTTTCAGCCAAAAATCTAATGATCAAAGGTAACCCCAGTCAACTTCATCAACTAGTCATGAACCTGATAATAAACGCATCAGAAGCAATCGGCACAGAGCAAGGTGAAGTCAATGTATCACTCGCCAAGCTTGAAGTTATAGCCAGTAAAACCTTTGAAGATTACAACGGCAAACCGATCATCTCTGGCCAATACGTCTGTCTGGAAGTGACCGACAATGGCTGTGGCATGGATGAAACAACAAAATCGAAAATCTTCGAACCATTCTACACAACTAAATTTACTGGGCGAGGACTTGGAATGTCAGCTGTTCTCGGTATCATCAATTCACATGGTGGGGCTATACAACTCTTCAGCCAGTTGGGTCAGGGTACAACCTTCAAAGTTTATCTGCCCGCTCTAGTCGATGAACTCAGAGGTAGTAGTGATGAGGGTTCGTCTACATCTAAAGCAGCATGGCAAGGTAGCGGCACAATATTGCTGGCAGAGGATGAAGAACAGGTTCGGTTTATCGCAAAAGAATTACTTGAAATGTTTGGATTTACAGTATTGGAAGCTATAAATGGTAAGGAAGCGTTGGAGTTGTACCAAACGAACGCAGAGGATATAACCCTTGTATTAACTGATATAGGGATGCCTATAATGGACGGCTATGCGTTAGTCGATGAGCTAAAAAAGCTCAATCCTGAACTACCTATTATCATCTCTAGTGGTTTTGGTGATGCTGAAGTCAAAGCACGAATTAGAAGTGACAATATAGCAGGGATTGCCCGTAAGCCTTATGACTCCGATAAGCTACGGGCGGTACTGAAGAGTGTTGTGAATAGTAAATAATCAATTTAGGTCTAGTATCTAACTTCTGCTTTTGGCTGTGAATTCACAGCACAAAGCAGAATAAACTCAACATTTCATGAACGGCAGCTGATCGAACATAGGAGCCATCAAGGTATAATTCTGAAGGGCGGCTAACGTCACTTTGCGGTCTTAAGATAGGTATCAAGTAATTCTACTCTGTCTAGGATTAATTCTATACTTATAAGTAATGTGTCAAGTAGAGAGATTCGTTTAGTTAGAGAATGTTTTATATTTTCGTTTTTAATTTCTTTAATAGCATTTGTTATTTGCTCATCTGCTAAATCTAAACTACAACTCTCAGGCAATGACAGAATTGGTTCTCCGCTCTTACCAGTTGATATAATATCATCACACGCTTCTTTTATAGCTCTCTGTACTTTATAAGGGATAATACTTCTAACCAATAAGCGATAAGGTACAGTAGATTCTACGTTTACTAATTGAGCTTTTATGCTTCTATAAAAATTTGAAAGTCGCTTTCGAATTACCATATTACTATCAGAATTTAGTGCTCCTATTGACAAGATTTCATTATAGGTATCACGTCCTAATTCACGCGGCATATATTGACTAGCTTGATAAATATCAATTAGAAACTGTTCTCCTAGTATTTCTGTAGATTGATTGAGAGCATCTGAAGCAGCAATTGCATGAGCTCTGACTTGATTAAAATAAGATTTTCTCTGACTAAAATCTTTTTTATTCTCTGCTAGATCTTCGCGAAGACGCTCAATATATGTTTCTGCCTTTTGCTCCTCAAGTCGCATTTCATTCCAGTTGGATACCTGAATACCTATGAAAACCCCGAAGACTACAATAACTAAGTCTAGTGCTACCGCAAACCAATTTTGGTCTTTGACATGCTTTGTGACGCTACGTAGTATCATTGAAATCCTTAATTCTTATTATTATTTTCCATTGGATACAATGTACTTCTATTAGGGATATTTATCAAATATTGGGCAACTCATTATGACCGTTGATCGAACAAAGCAGACATACACTCAGAGTACATTAACCCTTATCCATCAGCAACAGAGACTCTATATCAAGCATACCAAGATAAGCTATCATAGTTCTCTCTTGTTCCTTAATCCCTTGCATTGCCATGCGATCAGCTAGCTCATTACCTTCAATACCCGCATGTCCTGAAACATAATAGATGGGTACTTCGTCTCTTAATTCTTGATATAGATTATACATTTCTATAATCAACTCTCGGTTCTTAAGTGCACTCACCCAATCTTTAGCAGACCTCTTATCACCCCAGATAGTTATGCTCTTTATTGAGTATTGAGAATCAGAGAAGATAGCAACAGTTCTCCCTTCATGAACCTCTTTAGTTGCCATATGTAATGCACAACGCAAGGCTTTCAGTTCTGCTGAGTTATTAGTTCCCTGCTCATGGATTACATCCGGCATCAGCTCCCTGTGTGCAATAGAATAACTGCCCATTTTGTCACTGACTATCTTCCAGGGTTTTCCCTTATTAGATTTCAGTAACCTCTTGAAGACCGTTTCGCAGTCTTACTATCACGCCTTTTCTGAAGGTACACATCAATGAAGAATGTATCACCGAAACCCTTCCGTTTTCTTTTCAATCGTTTTACATATTCAGGTCCGAACTTGTTACACCACAAACGGATGGCTTCATAACTGACCGTTATGCCTCGTTCAGCCAGTAAGTCTTCAATGTCTCGATGGCTGAGATTGAAACGGTGATAGAGCCAGACAGCATGCTGGATGATTTCAGGTGGGAAGCGATATCGTTTATAAATATTCATCTTAATATGGTGAACTAGTGGGAGTTAATTTGACAGTACCTTTGAAAGTACTAATGAAATAGAGAAACAATAGTGATCCAAAATAATAAATCCTACGTAACTATACTAATAAATGTTATGTTATGTTATGTGATAAAGTTACAATAGAAAGATCAATTTCAATATTTAAAGCATGGTAATAATTGATTGATAAAGTTGGAGGTGCTTTTTGACAAAGCCAATACCAGAAAGAGCACAATATAAGAGTCTACTCATAGCGCTTGGTTGGTGCATACTAACATTAACCATTGCTATCATTATTGCAATCTATTTAGAAGTCTTGAGTATTGACATTTTTTCAATTAAGGGTGGTTCTGGAATTAGAACTATAGCAGGTATAGCAATTTTGGGTTGTCTCTCAGCTGCCTTAGGATATTTAGAGGAGTAATAATCTTATGATCAAAAAATCAGACATGTTCATTCTATTAGCGGTTGCGATTTCGTTCTCTGTGTCAGGGTATCTGTGGTTTAGTGGGCAAAGAGAAGAAGGATTGTTTACTGCGGTTTGGGTTCCATCCATACTATGCTTTGGCATTTACTTCAAGCTCATGGGAATTATCAGGAGGTTGAAATGAGTACCAATATCTTACTCGCTATAGCAGTGATAGTATTTATTCTAATGTTGACTGGTTTAGCCTTTACTATGAATGAATTCCTTAAAGTTTCGGATGATCCCTCCATCAAAAAAGGATAGATAATTAATCTATACTAATGATTATATATCAATGTTGCAGCTATGCTGAATGTACGCTGATCTAACAAAGCGGACATCATGGAGGGCAGTATTTGTCACAGAACAGC
This sequence comes from Enterobacterales bacterium, assembly GCA_047618765.1. Classification (GTDB taxonomy): domain Bacteria; phylum Pseudomonadota; class Gammaproteobacteria; order Enterobacterales. The sequence goes on from JBLHLI010000052.1 coordinate 9,395, forward strand.
TAGTCATAGTATTTCAAAGTTGAGTATCCTATGACACTTTGATACTGTAAATTTATAAATCAATTGAAGCTAGAGTCTGGTGTCTATTATACTAACAAGAAACATCCAGCAGATATAAAGTCATTTAGATAGAATAGAGGTAATTTGTAAAATTAATCATGCAAGTATTCGTATTTATTGTACTATTTTTAATATCTCTCTATTTTTGGTTTAATTTTCATGCTTCTGTAAGAGAAGTATACAATTTTAGCTATAAAAATAATTTAGCTATATTTGGAAGTAAATATCAGAACATTCA
>JBLHLI010000053.1:0-9668 GCA_047618765.1 Enterobacterales bacterium
CTGTTTTCACGTGTACCGATAGCCAATTGTTCGCAATGGCAGATCGTTGTTTCTCATCCATGGTGGCAAAAGTTTTATTTAAGATGGGAATAAGTGGCTCAAGTCCTTTTCGAACAGCCATGGATATTTCAAGTTTATAAGGTGTAAATGAAGTGATAATAAGATCAGTAATTTTATTTTTGTTAATTTCATAATTAATCACTGCAATAGAATCAACAAAGGTATCGATTTCTCCAGACTGTAAATAGGAGAAGATAGGAGGTTCTGAATTTCATACGGACAATGTTAGTATAAATTCAAGAATTGCCTAGTTTATTCTTTGCTCAAAGCATAGGCTAGGCAATAGAACGGTAGGTCTGCTGATTCTTGCCGCTATTCTTACTAGCATAGCACGCTTTATCCGCTTCCTTCATTATCGTACTATAGCTAACGGCATTATTGGCCTTAAAGGCGATACCAATACTACAACCTAGTCCGGAGAAATTTGGGTCATCAAAGGTCAGGTTATTGACTGCAGTTATAATTGCATGAGCAATATTTTCCGCAATAGACGGATCATCCAGATAAAGCAATACGATAAATTCATCACCACCCAAGCGTGCACATATATCATCCTCGCGAACACAACTGTGCATAATTTCTGCTAATTGACGTAGCGCTTCATCACCTGAATGGTGGCCAAGCGAATCATTCAGTAATTTAAAATTATCCAGGTCGAGGAACAGCATGGCAATACCATGTTGTGATTTAGGTGTTGCTATTAAAAACTGGTTTTCCAGTTCCTGTCGGTTCAACAAACCACTTAATGCGTCATGGGTGGCTCGATAATTGAGGGTATAAGTTAATTCGAAGTTTTTAATCAAACTTTCGCGAGATTGAAATGCAACGCGAATCATCACAATGATATAGAGCACAAACATGCCAATTATCGGGCCATATCCATCGGGCGTATTCCACGCATAAAAAGCTATTGGCAACAAACAAGAGGGTAAAACGAAGGCCAGAAAAGAGCGCGTATCTACACTATAAGAAGGTGTTGCACCAGCTACTAATCCGACGATAGCGCATAAAATAAGCACCTTATCAGCAGTATTAGCAAAAGGGATATAGAGCCAAACCATAGAGCCAATAACAATGCCTGAGATACCATTAACTAGACGAAAGCTATTCAACCAAAACGGATTTTTTCTATCTTTTTCCCGAGCTCGAAAGCGATAAACCAACACCGCGCGCAACAGCGCAATCACAAAGCAGGTGAATATCCAGGGTACCAAGAAATCAAAATTACCGGGGTTATGAATTACCCACGACAGGAGACAAACAACGGCCAGACTACCTAAGGCAGAAGGAGTCGCGTTTTGGTAGAGAAAACCGAGTACATGTTCCCCGACCCACTCCGACTTGGCCGTATGGTCTATAGGGTTGTCTGCTAAAGAATGTTTGTTCATATGCTGGAGTATAAGCATTAAGTTCTTGATTTTCAATTCGAAGAAGTCATCTATCCTATCCGCAATAGAAATGATATCAAGGTCAATGAGCTTTATTGAAAACTAGAAAGACCGCAGCGCGGTCTTTCTAGTATTTAGAGGTTACTTTCCTTTAAGTTGCTTTTGTTTAAGTAATGCCTCGATTTCATCCATTGTCTGATTCATTTTTTTAACAATAGCTTGATAGGGTCCCGGTTTAGCCAAATCGACACCGGCTTCCTTCAACAGAAGGTAAGGATAGTCAGAGCTACCAGATTTTAACAACTTCTTATAGTTCTCCACTCCTGCTTTACCCTCATCGAGGATTTTTGCGTACAGTGCTGCACCAGCTGTTTTTGAAGTCGCATATTGGAAAACATACATGTTGTAGTAGAAATGCGGAATGAACATCCACTCGTTGGCATAAAGATCATCAATCTGAACGATACCTTCATCATGACCATGATAGCGCTTAAGAATTTCTCCGTACATTTTCGACATTTTGTCGCCCGTTAAAGCTTCACCACGTTCAACGGTTTCATAAAGAGCTAACTCAAATTCTGCAAACATTGTCTGGCGAAAAAATGTGCCGCGCATAGCTTCTAAGGCTGAACCTAGATAAAAGATTTTTTCATCAATATCATTAGTATTTTTAGTCATATAGTCTTGAAGTATAAGTTCAAGAGACGTTGATGGAATCTCAGCAATAAAGGTTGAGTAGCTAGATGTCTCGTAGGGTTGAGTTTCTTGGGCATACAGTGAATGCATGGCATGTCCCCACTCGTGAGCAAGTGTCGACAGTGATTCATAATCATCATTATGGTTCAATAATAGATAAGGATGGACATCATATGCAGCAGGTTGCATATAAGCACCTGAGCGCTTACCTTTTTGAGGTTTAACATGTACCCAGCGTTGACTCATGGCTTCTTTTTGACGAGATACCCAGTCATCACCAAGGATGGCCATAGCATCAAGAGTGATCTTGTTGCTGGTTTCAAAGTCGAAGGTTTTATCCAAAGACACTAAAGGAGGGTAGATGTCATAGTATTGCATCTGCTCTACACCAAGCATTTTAGCTCGTAATTTGAAGTAACGGTGCAGGGTGGGAAGCGATTTGTTGACTTCTGAAACTAAGGTTTTATAGACATCTACAGGTAAATTGTCGCCAAACAACTCACGTTGTAAAACACTGTCGTAGTTGCGTGCTTTAGCAGAAGCGACTTGAGTTTGAACATGGGCGCTTAATGTACGTCCAATAGTGCTCGTGTACTCACCCCATCTTGTCCAATAAGCATCAAAGACCTTTTTACGGTCATCGCGATTCTCACTACCACGCCATTTACTGTAACCTTGTGAATCTATTCGAGCTTCTTCACCATTAGACATTTCAACCATCGGCCAAGGTATGTCTGAGTTGGCAATAAGAGAATAAATTTGGCTAGGCGCGCCATTACTTTGACCAAAGTACGAAAGCGCTTTTTCGGCTTCTTCGGTTAAAGTATGGGGTGCATTGCGTAAGCTGTTATCAAGTTGCATGACAAAAGGAGCTAGTCGAATGTCTTGCTCAATAAACTTTTCAATGCGCTCTCTACCAATGGTCAATATTTCAGGTTGTATCCATGATGTTGCTTGTTGAAATTGACCAAACATCACTATAGAAAGTTGTAGTGGTTCTTGGGCTTCAGTGTTTCCTAGATTTTCATCCGATTTTAAACTTGTGTAGGCGTAGACTCTTGAGGCTTTACGCGTTAAATCTGAAAGCATTTGAACGGTGTTATAAAGTGTATTAGCACTATCACCAAGCATTCCTTTTCGTTTCTCAATTTTTTTTATGTCAGCCAGAACTTCATTGCGAGCTTTATCCCAATCTGCAGGCGTTTTATAAATTTCAGTTAGGTCCCAAGTGAGTGGATCATTGGAATCTTTAGAATCTGATTTTGCGAAAGTGGTGGTGGTAGTACTAAATAGTAGTGTTGCAATGACAATAAATAGGGCTTTGTTCATGAGGTTCTCCTTTATAATTTTGCGAAATCATAATATATAAAGGTCTATTAGACTAGTGACTCATTGTAACAAGATTTAAATTAATTAAGACTCACTATAAATAATTGGGAATATCTAGGCTAAATCTCGTCTTCAAGATGAAACCTCAAACTAGTTGTTTAGTGGTCTATATATATCGCCTGTAATGACTGTATTTTCTGTCGGATAATAAATTATTGATATATATCCACAATAACAGTACATTTGTCTGTAATGGACAAATTATAATAAGAAACAGGAAATATCTTTGGCTGATTCATTCTTCACGGAACTCAAAAGGCGTAATGTATTTCGAATTGAAATTACCTATGCGTAAAACTGATAAAAAAATTGATAACCAAATTTCCTCAACATTGACAGATGTTTGCGAATTGGCACTGAAGGAAATTGACGGCTTTCAATGGATAACTCACCTGGTTAATTATTCAAACTTTCCTAAAAGTTTAAAGGTAGTTTGTATTTTCGACACTAATGAAAAGCTGTCCGATTTTATGTTAAAAAATGGCAACACAGAGCTTAACTCTCTAATTCAATTAAAGCTTAGTCAAGTGGTTGTTAAATTGGGTAACGTCACCAATCGCATCTCCTATGACACAGAAGAAAATTGTAAAAATGAACATGATGGAAAATGGTCAAATAGGTTCGGCTAGTTGACCTTAAATAAACAACAATATAATATTTATTTTACTTATAGCCTAAAAAAGTTGAGCTTATGCACTATATACTGATCTGCCTATTATTTTTGTTCAATTCTGAATTGTTAGCATCCAAAGCTTCAAATTCAATTATGCCAATGAAGCAGCGTGCAGAAACAATCAACACCTTATTAGATACAAGGTTCAAAACAATAACAGCACAACTTATGCGTCGAGAAAATATTAAGATGTGGGTTTTGGTAGCGCGTGAGTACAATGAAGATCCTGTTGTTATGACAATGCTTCCTGGTACCTCCCATGCTGCACGCAGAAGAACAATTCTGGTATTAGTTGATGAGGGCGAAGCTGGAGTTAAAGGCTATGCTGTCTCAAAATATGGCGTTGGCGATTTCTTTAAGGCTGTTTGGGATGAGGAAAAACAACCAAACCAATGGAAGGCATTAGCGGACTTAATAACTAAAAAAAATCCACAGACAATTGGCCTTAATATATCAGCAACATTCCCTTTGGCTGACGGTTTAACACAGGGTGAATATCTAGGCTTGATTAAAAATCTAACAGAAGCCCAAAAGAGCAAGATTGTTTCTGCCGAAAGCCTCTCCGTTAGTTGGCTTGAAACAAGAACTAAAGAAGAAATGCAACTCTATCCCTCTATCGTTGCAATTGCCCACCAGATCATTAGAGAAGGCTTTTCCAGCAATGTGATTAAAGCCGGTATAACGACAACCGAAGATGTAATGTGGTGGTATCGTGACCGAATAAGGGAACTGAGACTACAAACCTGGTTTCATCCATCGGTCAGTATACAAAGAGCCGATAGCGCTGAAAAAGAGTTTATTGATCAATTTCAAGATACGGAAAGAGATGGAATTATCCAACTTGGTGATCTGTTACATGTTGACTTTGGAATTAGCTATTTACGCCTCAATACCGATACTCAACAACATGCCTATATGTTAAAAGCTGGTGAAAAAGATGCACCAGAAGGATTGAAGGCTGCTCTAAAAAAAGGAAATCAGTTGCAGGATATTCTTATGAGTAATTTTAAAATAGGCAGAACTGGTAATGAAATATTAAAGATGTCACGCCAAATGGCTATTGATAAAGGATTAAAACCAACAATATACACTCACCCCATTGGCTATCAGGGCCATGGTGCAGGACCAACAATTGGCATGTGGGATAATCAGGGAGATACTATCGGGCGGGGAGATTATCCAATGCATGAAAATACAGCCTACTCCATTGAACTCAATGTTAAAGTCTCAATTCCAGAATGGGCTAATAAAGAGATAAGAATCATGCTTGAGGAAGATGCCTTTTTTGATGGTAAGGAAACCCGTTTCATGGTGCCGCGGCAAACGGATTTTATTTTAATTGCTCAATAAGCTCTGAAACTTAGTTTCCAATCAGCCCATTTATATGAGCCACGACGCTGCGACCGAGAGCACCCAGTGAATAGCCTCCCTCTAAAACTGAAACAATACGTCCTTGGGAATACTTATTCGCTACCATGACTAGTTGTTCAGTCACCCAACGATAGTCATTTTCATACAGTCTCATCTGTGAAATATCATCCTCGGCATGGGCATCAAAACCGGCAGAAATAAACAGCATTTCTGGTTTGAACTTGTTCAGTGCAGGCAGCCAATCTTCTGTAACTTTTTGACGAAAATCGGCACTTGAGGCTGTTGCCGGCAAGGGTGAATTGATAATGTGTTGAGGTGAATGTTCAGAGCCACTAAAGGGGTAAAATGGATGTTGAAATATTGAACAAAATAAGTAACCGTCTTTATCTCGAAGAATATTTTCAGTGCCGTTGCCATGATGTACATCGAAATCTACCACAGCAACTCTTTGTAGATTATATTTCTTTTTGGCGTAGGCTGCTGCTATAGCCACATTATTAAAAATGCAAAATCCCATAGCTTTATCACGCTCGGCATGATGTCCAGGAGGCCTTGTAGCACAAAATACTGAATGCCTGGTTTTAGTCATGACTAAGTCAACTGCATCAACAGCCGCCCCGGCTGCAAGCAGTGCTGCATTTAGGGTAGAAGGGTTCATTCTAGTATCGGGATCAACTTCGAAATAACCTGCTGATGGTGCATTGGCAATAATATAATCTATATAGGCTTTATCATGGACTAACTCAAGTAAAGGCAGACCGATAGGTTTAGCATCCAGTTGGCGTACAACAAAATCAAGACCACTACTAATTAGTTGATCTTGTATCGCCGACAATCGAGCCGGAGATTCAGGATGAAAGTCTCCCATATTATGGGCTGCACAATCTGGATGACTAATGATGGTAACCGACATTGTTGATTCCTTTTAATGTGATGAGAACAGGGACTAATCCAGTACCAGTTCCAGCAATAACTCACTGTATTCTTCGGTTGATTTGTGGTTAAAACCTGCGTGTTCAAATACCTTGAGCATTGGCTTATTATCTCGCCTCACTATGGCTATCATCTTATGGATATTTCGCTGTTTCGCAATTGCACTCATTTCTGAGAGCAAGGTCTTTGCCATGCCTTTGCCTCTTTTACTTTCTTTAATCACAAAGGCAACTTCACAACTATTATCAGCTTCAATAAAATAGTATCTCGCCACAGCCTGTATATTCTCACCGAGGTGATCTTTTTCGGTAAAACATAGGGCCAAATCGATCGATTGGTCAACACTTACAAGGCTACAGGACTTTTCTCGACTCATCTGATTAACGTGATGATTGTAACGCATCATCAACGTTTCTTTATTATGAGTGTAGAAAAATTCTTGCAGCTTACGCTCATCCGCAGGTCGCAGAGCCCTCAGAATATAGTTTACATCTGCAAAGATGAATTTTTTAAGTTCAACTTGACCCAATTCAGGCACCGAAGTAGGAGTAATCTCCTGATATTCGGGTACCCAATAGTGTTTACGTACTTCTTTCAAGAGTTTATCCCTGAATTTAGGATGTGCAATACGGATAAGCTCTAAAGCACGTTCACGAATACTCTTGCCTTTAAGTGAAGCAATGCCGTATTCGGTTACCACATAATGGACATGACCGCGGGAGGTAACAACACCACTTCCCTCCGTAACATGGGCAACAATCTTAGAAATTTTCCCATCTTTGGTGGTCGATGGTAACGCAATAATCGGTTTGCCGCCTTTGCTTAATGAAGCGCCACGAATAAAATCTACCTGACCACCGATGCCACTATAAAATTTATAACCGATTGAATCTGCTACTACCTGACCGGTCAGATCCACTTCAATAGCACTATTAATTGATATCATATTATCATTTCGAGCAATGACTATTGGCGAATTAACGTGCTCTGAGGGTAAGAATTCAAGGTGTGGATTACCGTCAACAAAGTCATACAGCTTTTGCGTTCCCATACAAAAGGTTACGACTGACTTACCTTTATGAAAGGTCTTCTTTCGATTATTGATTACTCCACTGAGCATCAAGTCAATAATTCCGTCCGATATCATTTCACTGTGCAAACCCAAATCTTTATGATTCACAAGGTATCGTAAAACAGCATCAGGAATCTTTCCAATTCCCAACTGTAAGGTAGAACCATTTTCAATCAGTAAAGAAACGTACTGACCAATTTGTTCAGTGATCTGGTCGAGCACAGGTGCTGCTAGTTCAGGTAAAAGTTGTTCTGTTTCCATCCAAGCATCTATTTGATCCAGATGTACAAAACTATGACCATTGGTACGTGGCATGTGAGGATTTATCTGAGCTATGACATAGTTGGCATTTTTGACTGCAGCTGACACCACATCTACACTGACTCCAAGTGAGCAATAGCCGTATTCATCTGCAGGACTAACCATTATCAAGGCCACATCAAGGGCTAGAATATTCTCCTCAAATAGCTTTGGTACCTCTGAAAGAAAACAAGGTGTGTAGTCAGCCCGGCCTTCAGCGATAGCATCTCGTATATTCTTGCCACCAATAAATAGAGAGTTTACCTTAAACAAATCTTTGTGCTGAGGTTCTGCCCATACATTTTCTGAAAGAGTGAGGATATGAACCACTTCTATATCATGGAGGTTGTCACTATTATCTATCAGATTATCTATCAGTGCATTTGGGACTGCTGCATTTGACCCAATGAATATTCGGTCACCAGATTTGATGTACTTCGGCCAATTAATTCTAGTGTCTGCTGTATTTTTAATGCTCATGTAATCACCATATTCTAGCTAATATTTAATAGGTGAATTATTGCATTTATAGATTCCGAGGTGTTGATTTATATCAAACTACTTTAGTGCTTATACTGTTTTATTGGTTATTTTGAAAATAGTTTATTTAGCATTTTTTCATACAACTGGTAAGAGGCTCTTACTTGAATCATAATAAAAATCAGCATATTATCTAGTTAGAATTAATCTTTTAGTGAGAAATAATAATGATTACAACATTCACACTTATCGACAGTCCCCGCGTACGTTATATCACTGGGGCAATGATGTATTTTGCACAAGGTATCCCTGCAGGTCTGTTGAGTATTGCGATCCCCACTTGGATGGCTTCTCAGGGAGTTAGCGCTGCCGATATTGGCTCTTATTTAGCTGTGATTATACTTCCCTGGGTGTTCAAACTGGTAACCGGGCCGCTTATGGATCGCTTCGGATACCCATCAATGGGGCGCAGGCGACCCTGGGTGCTTGCTGCACAGTTAGGACTGTCAGTGTCATTGCTCTCATTGATGACAATAGATGATCCGGCCCAGCAAATTACGCAGTTGATGATGATTGGTGTATTCATCAACATTTTTGCAGCAACTCAAGATGTTGCAGTGGATGGCATGTCGATAGATTTAACACCGGTCAATGAACAAGGCCGATTAAATGCATTTATGAGCTTTGGCAAGTCAGCTGGCTGGGCCTTGACTGCGGCCGCTTCTGGTTTGTTATTAGTGAATTTCGGTATGCAAGTCACAGCTATCGTTGCAGCACTAGCATCAGCAATCATCTTTTTTGCATTTATCACGGTACAAGAACGAAAAGGAGAGCGTAAGTTGCCTTGGTCTAAAGGAGAGGCGACATCAAGTCAGAAAGCCAGTAGTTCTTTTTCCTCTGTGTTTTCCGGCATCAATAGCGTGCTTTGGAAACGTACCAGTCTTTTCATTATGTTGATCATGCTAATTGATGGTTTTATCAGTGGTTATGGCTGGGTGTTAATGCCGATAGCTGCTGTTAAAGTATTTGGATTTAGCACCCCTGAGTGGACACAAACTGTAGCGGTTATGGGCATAGTCGGTGCAGTAATTACACTTCTAATGGGACCGATGGTCGATCGATTCGGACCTAAAAAGATGATGCTGGTAACTGCTATTCTGGTTGCTATTCATGCTTTACTGCTGGCCCAGACACAGTTTATGTGGAGCAACACTTTTTACGTCAAGGCGATGTTGTCAGTTTGGGTGATGATGCAACCAGTAACGATGGTATGTGTCATTGCACTGGGGATGACGATTTGCTCCAA
>JBLHLI010000054.1:0-9583 GCA_047618765.1 Enterobacterales bacterium
AGAGAAACTCAAGGCAAGGGCCTAATGCCTGACGGTACAACGCGTTTTTATAAAGATGGTCAGCCTATATTTCATTATATGGGCTGTTCAACTTTTTCTGAATACACAGTATTACCTGAAATTTCTTTAGCAAAGGTCAATAAAGAAGCACCATTAGAGGAGGTTTGCTTACTCGGTTGTGGTGTTACCACGGGTATAGGTGCAGTAATGAACACCGCTAAAGTTGAAGAAGGAGCAACGGTTGCTATCTTTGGCTTAGGCGGTATAGGTTTATCCGCTGTGATTGGTGCAACCATGGCAAAAGCAAGCCGCATCATTGCGATTGATATTAATGAGAGTAAATTTGAGTTGGCTAAAAAGTTAGGGGCTACTGATTTTATTAATCCCCAAGATTATGATAAGCCCATTCAAGATGTCATTGTTGAATTAACCGATGGGGGTGTTGATTACTCGTTTGAGTGTATTGGTAATGTTAATCTGATGCGTTCAGCTTTAGAGTGCTGTCACAAAGGTTGGGGTGAGTCGATAATTATTGGTGTTGCGGGTGCAGGACAAGAAATCTCAACTCGTCCATTTCAGTTAGTTACCGGAAGAGTATGGCGTGGCAGTGCTTTTGGTGGTGTTAAAGGGCGTACTGAATTACCTGATTATGTTGAGCGTTACTTGCAAGGCGAATTTAAACTGAGTGATTTTATTACGCACACGATGGCATTAGAAGATATTAATGAAGCATTTGAGTTGATGCACAAAGGTGAAAGCATTCGTAGCGTCATTCACTTTGACAAATAAGTGTTTTGCTTTATGTCGTAAAATATTGCGGTAGTTAGTAGTTCGAGGTCTGAATACTCAAGGCCTTATTTTGAAAGGGTTATGATGACAATTGATAATTTAAGTGCAAATAAAAGCTTTGGTGGGTGGCAAAAACAATATAGTCACCATTCAACAACATTAAACTGTGACATGAGGTTTGCTATTTACTTGCCACCCCAGGCAGTCAATGGCAATAAGGTGCCGGTATTGTATTGGTTATCAGGGTTAACATGTACAGACGAAAACTTTATGCAAAAAGCAGGGGCTTTAGGTATTGCTGCTGAATTAGGGATTGCTATTGTTGCACCTGATACTAGCCCACGCGGTGAAGATGTCGCCAATGATGACAGCTATGATTTAGGCCAAGGTGCAAGTTTTTATCTTAATGCTAGCCAAGCTCCTTGGCATCGTCATTATCAAATGTACGATTACGTGGTTAATGAGCTACCTCAATTGATAGAGTCAAAATTTCCGGTATCAAACAATCGTTCAATTGCCGGTCACTCGATGGGGGGGCATGGTGCTTTAACCATTGCGATGAAAAATCCAGACCGTTACCGTTCAATGTCTGCTTTTAGCCCAATAAGTAATCCCATGGCTTGTTCGTGGGGACAAAAAGCGTTTACTGCCTATTTGGGTAAGAACCAAGACACTTGGCGGGATTATGATGCGAGCGAGCTTATGCGACATGCACAGCAATTTGTGCCCGCTAAAGTCGATCAGGGTGAGTCTGACAATTTTTTAATCGAACAGTTAAAGCCAGAAGCGTTAGCCGCGGCAGCGAAAGCTAGCGGCTATCCATTGGCACTAAACTTTCACCCAGGTTATGATCACAGCTATTACTTTATTGCCAGCTTTATTGAAGAACACCTTCGTTTTCATGCCACTCATTTAATCAAATAATGGTGCACTGTGCCGTTGATAATATTAATGGCAGATAACCGTGACCTTAAGTGAATCTAATTTATATAGCAAAGCGTTAGGTAGTCCTGATGATGTTAATTGGTCAGCCCAAACTTCGATAATAACTAAAAGTAACTGAGAAACTTTTATTTTAAATGGGGTGGTGCTTACAAAGGACAATAAAACAGCGGGACTTGCTATTATTTACAGCCTGTATATACTAACAGTATTTGTAACTAAATAATGCAGGATTCTTATGCGCCCTTTAACGCCTAGACAACAACAAATATTTGATTTTATTAGAGAAAAAATATCAGATACGGGTATGCCACCGACACGTGCGGAAATTGCCGAGTATTTTGGCTTTAAATCAGCTAATGCAGCTGAAGAGCATTTAAAAGCACTCGCTAAAAAGAGCTACATCGAAATGTTGCCGGGAACTTCCCGTGGTATTCGCTTGGCGGAAGAGTTTATTGAAGTTGAAGGCTTACCTTTGATTGGCCGAGTTGCGGCCGGTGAGCCTATTCTTGCTGAAGAGCATATTGAAGAGCATTACAAAGTTGATGGTGATTTATTTCATCCTGCAGCCGATTATTTATTACGCGTTAATGGCGATAGTATGAAAAATATTGGTATCTTAGATGGTGATTTACTCGCGGTACATCAAACAACTGATGTTCAACAAGGTCAAGTGGTAGTGGCTCGTGTTGAAGAAGATGTTACTGTTAAACGCTATAAGCGTGAAGGTAATGTAGTTTATTTACACGCTGAAAATGAAGATTTTTCGCCTATTAAGGTCGATCTTACTAGCCAAAACTTTACTATTGAAGGCTTAGCTGTCGGTGTTATTCGCGCTGCTGACTGGATGTAATCTTTTCAACTCAACCAGTAATTAAGAATAATAGCATAAGATTAAAGTCACCCTTGAGTCATTCCCTGAGGTGATTTTTTAATTGATGCCTTTTAGTATTATCATCATGATAGTTTTGTTAACTAGACCATCATTCATTACAGCAAATTGAATCACCCACTCTACTTTTCATATTTAAGCTATCCGTCACTCTTAGCTAACCCTTTTAAACCAAGTAATATTTCCGGGTTACTAACACTCAAAATTGATATTAGTGTTTGTATGTCCATGATCCTTAGGCGAAGTAAAGGCACAAGTGTTTCGTTTGAACGCAGACCGATTACCGCATTAGCGAGTACGTCTGCCGACAGCTCTGTGGTGCATTCATAATCAAGAATATCTACTATTGAAGCGTAATCACCGATGGTGGAGGCACGATCGCCACATTGTTGAGCGACTGCATTCTGAACCGCTACAGGTACAGCCATACGAAAAGCTACTCTGTAGCGCGAATTTTCTCCCTCTGTTTCGAATGACTTGTAATGTGGAGCGGTGTATAACCGTATTGCTGTCATGCGAAGTGCTTCATCACGAATAAGGCCAAGGTTGCCGGTTGCACTAAGCTCGTCATAGGTTGCGCGACGACGGTAAGCCGGAGTATATTGAGTAGCCCGATAGGCACTAATTAGCAGAGCTTCATTGGATCCCGTGCTTTCGTTTTCGAGCATGGCGAGTGCCTTAAGGGCATGGGTCGTTATATCTTCATAATATTCAACGAGAAACTGAGTGCTGAAAGCTTCCTCTTGAAGGTCTGCAGTCAGACGCTCGGTAAACAAAACAGATTGCTGATCGGTATTGAGTGCAGCACTCCAATTACTGGCCTGAAGACCTACAAATACACCCATGACGACAATTAGGAAGTCGATAGCAATGGCAGTCCATTCCTGATGTTGGAAATGCTTGATCACACGTCTTAGCAGCATTTGATTTTTCCTTATTTGACTATTTTATGTTGTATTACGAATAGGTCATCACAGTTCAGGACATAACGATAATTAACAGACTTAATCTTGAGTGTTAAAGATTAAAAACAGATAACCAGGAGCCGTTATTTTAAAAGTAAATTTAGAATAAACATTTTATAAATGATATGCACGGTATTTGATACCTTTAAGCAATTTCAGACAATATAAGGCATGGAGTCTGTTAAAAATTTGTCCTTCCTTCTCTGTTAAGAGTATATCAATATACTGATCACCTGTGAGTGACTTTCTATGGCGATTTTCTTGATTTATAGTCTTCTAAATTGCCATGTTATTAGATTGTGAAATTAAGTCTAATTAACCGTATGAAATAATATAATCGCCGGTTATTACCTCCTTATCGCTTATTATTCTTTTTATATAAAAATAAGCATAAAGCCGTATGGAGTATGCTTTAGACCGAATGGTTAGAGTTAATACTCGATTTTTTGTTTTTATGTTTATTTATTTTATAGGTGAACTTTTAATTGACCTAGTTAAAGTTTTAAGCGACCCTAGATTGCAAACCGTACAAAAATAGCACGAAAAATAACAATTATAATAAAATTACCGTGTGAGAGATTCTGTTTAATCTTTCGCCATACTGATTTAATAAAAATAAAAATAAGCACAAAAACTGTCCCAGTGGTAGGTATTTACACTGGGACTTTGTTTTGTTTTCGATTTAAAAGAGGAATAGGGGATGTCGAGTGAAAAGAGGTAACTTAGGTTTGCTGTTGTTGGGAAGTTTATTTTCCAGTTCAGTTTGGGCCGATATGAAACTAAACTTAACACAAGGTGTTACGAAAGTTAGTGAAGAAGTTTACGACCTGCATATGTTTGCATTGTGGATATGTACTGCCATTGGTGTAGTCGTATTTGGTGCGATGTTTTGGTCAATGATTTTTCATCGTAAATCAAAAGGCCATAAAGCTGCCGATTTTCATGAAAGCACGACGGTAGAAATTCTTTGGACAGCAATTCCTATTGTTATTCTTGTTGTTATGGCAATTCCAGCCACAAGCACATTAATAGACATGGAAAATAATGATAATTCAGATGTCACCATCCAAGTTACTGGTTCGCAGTGGAAATGGAATTACAAGTATTTCGATGAAGATATCGAATACTATTCTGTTTTATCGACTCCTCGCGATCAATATGAAAACCAAGACGGTAACTCAGCGGTAAAAGGTGAGAATTATTTACTTGAAGTTGATAAGCCGCTTGTTATCCCAGTAAACAAAAAAGTACGCTTTTTAATTACCTCTGATGATGTTATTCATGCTTGGTGGGTGCCTGCTTTTGCTGTGAAACAAGATGCTATCCCAGGATTTATTAATGAAGCTTGGACCAACGTTGATAAGCCCGGTATATACCGTGGTCAATGTGCTGAGCTCTGTGGTAAAGACCATGGTTTTATGCCCATTGTTGTTGAAGTTAAATCTGAAGCTGATTATGCCTTGTGGGTAGATGAACAATACCAAATGGCCGCAAAAGCCGCTCAAGCAGAAAAAGACTCGCTAAATGCTTCCGCCTCTATGGATGAGTTAATGGCGCTTGGTGAAACGACTTATGTGGCTTACTGTGCTGCTTGTCATCAACCGACAGGTTTAGGGTTACCACCTGCTTTTCCTGCCCTCAAGGGTACGCCTTACACCACTGAAGGTTCTGCAGACGATCACATTAATATTGTCTTAAATGGCCGTGCGGGTACTGGCATGCAAAGCTATCGTAAACAGCTGAGTATGAAACAAATTGCCGCTGTTGTTACCTATGAGCGTAATGCTTGGGGTAATGATACCGGTGATATAATTCAGGCTTCAGATGTTAAAGCTGCTGCTGGTGGCGATGAAACGAATGCCACAATGCCAGAAATTAAAGCGATTGTTGAAGAGGCTGTTACTGCACCTGTCGAAGATTTGACTAAAACTTATTCGATGACAGAAATGATGGTAATGGGTGAAGACGTTTACAACAAAGCGTGTGTTGCTTGTCATCAACCAACGGGTAAAGGTATGCCTCCTGTTTTCCCAGCATTAGATGGCAGTGTTATTGCAACAAGTGATATTGCTAAGCATATCGATATCGTGGTTAATGGTAGTGCGACAAACCCAGCAATGGGTGCGTTTTCCTCTCAGTTAACTAAAACAGAAATTGCCGCGGTTGTCACTTACGAGCGTAATGCTTGGAGTAATAAAACTGGCGATCTAATACAAGCTGCAGATGTCACTGCCGCAAGTGCGAAGTAGGGAATATTTAAATGACTACAGATACTTTAAATGATCATGACTCGCACGAAGGTGAGCATCACGACGATCACAAAATGACTGGTATTAAACGCTGGTTATATACGACAAACCATAAAGATATAGGTACGTTATATCTATGGTTCTCTTTCATTATGTTACTGACAGGTGGCGCTTTAGCCATGGTAATTCGTGCTGAGCTATTTCAGCCCGGATTACAAATTGTTGAACCTGATTTTTTTAATCAATTAACAACAGTTCATGGTTTGATTATGGTGTTTGGTGCGATAATGCCGGGCTTTGTTGGCTTTGCTAACTGGATGATACCGATGATGATCGGTGCACCGGATATGGCCTTACCAAGAATGAATAACTGGAGCTTTTGGATTTTACCTTTCGCTTTCGGCATCCTTCTTAGTTCATTCTTTATGGAAAGTGGTGCGCCTAATTTTGGTTGGACCTTTTATGCGCCCCTTTCAACAACCTATTCAAATGGTAGTACCGCATTCTTTGTTTTTGCTGTGCATATTATGGGTATTTCATCAATAATGGGTGCGATTAATATCGTGGTAACCATTATGAATATGCGTGCTCCAGGTATGACTTACATGAAAATGCCATTGTTTGTTTGGACCTTCTTTATCACCGGCTACTTATTGATAGCCGTGATGCCGATTCTGGCAGGTGTGGTAACGATGGTATTGACGGACACTTATTTTGGTACCAGCTTCTTTAATGCTGCCGGTGGTGGCGATCCAGTCATGTTCCAACATATATTTTGGTTTTTTGGTCATCCTGAAGTCTACATCATGATTTTGCCAGCCTTTGGTATTGTTTCAACCACTATTCCAGCATTTTCTCGTAAGAAATTGTTTGGTTATAGCTCAATGGTTTATGCAACTGCCTCTATTGCCTTCTTATCATTTATTGTTTGGGCACATCACATGTTTACAACTGGGATGCCGCTCTTTGGTGAGTTGTTTTTCATGTACTGCACCATGTTGATTGCCGTACCTACGGGTGTAAAAGTCTTTAACTGGGTAGCAACAATGTGGCGCGGTTCATTAACGTTTGAAACGCCGATGTTGTTTTCTATTGCGTTTGTGATTTTATTCACTATTGGTGGCTTCTCAGGCTTGATGTTGGCACTAACGCCAGTTGATTTTCAGTACCATGACACTTATTTTGTTGTTGCTCACTTCCATTATGTATTGGTAACAGGCTCGCTATTTTCTATGTACGCAGGGGCTTATTACTGGATGCCAAAATGGACTGGCCATATGTACAATAAAACCTTAGCAAGCTGGCATTTTTGGTGCTCATTAATTTCAGTGAACTTATTGTTCTTCCCAATGCATTTCTTAGGATTAGCAGGCATGCCTCGTCGTATTCCTGATTATGCTTTGCAATTTGCTGACTTTAACAAGTGGGTTAGTATTGGTGGTTTTGCGTTTGGTTTATCACAACTAATTTTCTTAGCTGTGGTGATTAAATGTATTCGTGGTGGCGAAAAAGCACCAGCGAAACCATGGGATGGCGCTGAAGGTTTGGAATGGACTGTGGCTAGCCCAGCGCCGTACCATACATTCTCAACACCACCTAAGATTGATTGATAATGGATAAAAGCCCAAAGCAGGAATTGAATCATGAAGAGCTTCAAACAGTTACTAGCTCTTCGAAGTCAACTCATGGCCAAGTTGTCAAAAAACTATTACTCATAGTCTTTGGTATGTTTGGTTTTGGCTTTGCTTTGGTGCCTTTATATGACGTGTTTTGTGATATCACCGGGTTAAACGGAAAAACCAATGGCACTGCAGTTTCTTATACTGCAGATGGTGTTGATACTTCTCGCACGGTTACTGTGCAATTTATTACTCGTATGGCCAAGGGAATTCCTTGGCAGTTTGAACCAGTAATTAATGAAGTAGATGTTCATCCAGGTGAAGTTAAATTTGTTAATTTTTACGCTAAAAATGAATCTATGCGTGACATTGTTGGGCAAGCAGTACCATCAGTTTCACCGGGTATGGCAGCAGGCTATTTTCAAAAAATAGAGTGTTTTTGCTTTACTCAGCAGCCATTAAAAGCTAATGAAGATGTTGAAATGGGATTACAGTTCTATGTCGATGTAGACTTACCGCCAGAGATCACCACATTAACATTATCATACACGCTTTATGATATTACAGGCAGCGTAGACTCATCCTCCTAATGGGGGAAGTGTAGACACACAAGGGGAATAAAATGACAACAAAAGAATATGAAAAATATTATGTACCTGACTCAAGCCACTGGCCTATTGTGGGCGCAGTCGCACTATTTTTAATCGCCATTGGCGCAGGTAATTATGTTTCTGATTTATCTAATAATGTAAGTGGCTACGGCGGACTAATTTTATTAGCGGGTATCGCTTTAATTATTTTTATGATGTTTGGTTGGTTTAGTAATGTTATTACCGAATCAATGGCAGGAAAGTATAGCAGCCAATTAGATCATTCATTTCGACAAGGAATGATGTGGTTTATCTTTTCAGAAGTGATGTTTTTTGCCGCTTTCTTTGGTGCTTTGCTCTACGCAAGAACATTTTCTGTACCATGGTTAGACGGCGCCGGTAATAACTTTATGACAGGTGAAGTCTTGTGGCCTGATTTTACCGCTACTTGGCCGTTAATAAAAACACCTGATGGCACAGAAACTACCGCAATGGGTTGGTATGGTTTACCATTAATTAATACAATATTACTAGTGACGTCATCTGTTACTGCTCATTTTGCCCATGTCGCATTAGAAAAAAATAAACGCCCACAATTAAAGGCATGGTTAGGAGTTACTATCCTGTTAGGTTGTGCGTTCTTATTTTTTCAAGTGCTAGAATATTCTCACGGCTATTCGCAAGAGATGCAGTTATATTTAACGAGTGGTATATACGGTAATACTTTTTATCTGTTGACTGGCTTTCATGGTATGCATGTTACTTTAGGTACTGTGATGCTTATAGTCATGTTCTTTAGAATATTAAAAGGCCATTTTACACCAGAGAAGCACTTTGCTTTTCAATCAGCAAGCTGGTACTGGCACTTTGTCGACGTCGTATGGGTCATGCTATTTGTCTTCGTCTATATTATATAGCGATTGATATTACGCCTATTGTCAACAATAGGCGTAAATTTACTGTTAACGTGTTGATATAATTATTACGTTAATAAGGTCGGGGGTTTGGCGTTATAATCCCCGTCAGTAAACCAACCACTAACAATAAAACGATGCCGACAGAAACGTAAAGTCGTCTACCAATGAATTTAGTCATTGACGGTTTATTAGGGTCGTTTTTATTCATTAATAATAACGCTTTAAATAAGTTGTAAACCATAAAGGCCATCAAGCCAACGATAACTATTTTAAATACCATCTAAAACTCTTCCTAAGTAGGATTGTTGTAATAAGGAAGTAAAATTCAAGTGCAAAACTGTAAATTTTCAACCACAGACCGAATTAAAATTAGCTTATCAAATATTCGCCTACCATGGTTAATTTTTACCTTAGTTATTTTTGCTGGTTTGATACAGTTAGGGTTATGGCAGAGTTCAAGAGCTCTAGAGAAAGAGCAGCGCCTTGAACGTATTGTTAATTTAAAAGAGCAAAACTCGCTTTCTTTACCTAAAGTGCTGGCGCTACAAAAGTTAAATACTCAAGCTAACTACACCAATGATTTTCCCGTTACTGTTGATGGAACATTTCTTCCTAACACA
>JBLHLI010000055.1:0-9567 GCA_047618765.1 Enterobacterales bacterium
CTCGCCCTGTTCTACCGATGCGATGGATATGCACTTCAGGATCGTGGGAAAGTTGATAGTTTATAACAAGGTCCATACTATCTATATCAAGCCCTCTAGCAGCGACATCTGTGGCAACAAGTACTGAGGAGCTTTTATTAGCAAATTTGATCAGGGTTAAATCACGGTCTCTCTGCTCTAAGTCACCGTGTAATGCCTGAGCACTAAAGCCGTCCATTTGTAAACTATTAGCTAGATCAGAGGTTTCAATTTTAGTGTTGCAAAATATAGCTGCCGATTCAGGATTATGATTCAGTAATAACCTTCTTACTGCTTTAAAGCGTTGATTGTTATCTTTTATCTTGTAGAAGTGCTGCTTGATTACTGAGTCATCATGGGTCGTTGTTACCTTAACCGTAACCGGATCATTCATGATTTGTTTAGTAACCGGAAGAATTTGCTCTGGGAATGTTG
This sequence comes from Enterobacterales bacterium, assembly GCA_047618765.1. Classification (GTDB taxonomy): domain Bacteria; phylum Pseudomonadota; class Gammaproteobacteria; order Enterobacterales. Next base: position 454 of record JBLHLI010000055.1, read on the forward strand.
CACTAAATAATAAGGTTTGTTTTTGTTCTGGGCAAAGAGAGAATATTAAATCGAGGGAAGGTTGAAAACCCATTTCTAACATTCTATCGGCTTCATCTAGCACTAAAGTATTGAGTTCCTCAAGATTAAGCCGCTTCTTATTAAGATGATCAACGATTCGACCAGGAGTACCAACAATGATATGAGCGCCATGTTCAAGAGAACCTATTTGCGGTCCAATGGGTGCTCCACCACAAAGGGTGAGTACTTTAATGTTATGAATTCCCCTTGCCAAATTCCTAATTTCATTCGCCACCTGATCGGCAAGCTCTCGTGTAGGACACAAAACTAAGGCCTGAACACGAAATCGTTTAACCTTTAAGTTATTCAGTAATCCTAATCCAAAAGCAGCCGTTTTACCTGAACCGGTTTTTGCTTGAGCTACAACATCCCTGCCTTCAACAATTAAAGGTAGGCTTTTAGCTTGAATAGCCGTCATCTCTTTATAACCAAGAGTAACGAGGTTATCGATTAATGCAGGAGCAAGTTTTAATGACGAAAATTGAGTATTATTCATAAATGATTTCTTTTTGGTGGTTTCTAATTAAATTCGGAGTATTTAGCAGATTATAAATCGGCCATTAGTATAGCATGTTTATCATTTTTCCAACGAAACTATTATCTCTCAACTTAACTATCGTCTATTTCTGTAGATATGTCTCCCTAGCTAGGTTAGAGTGCGCCTTATGCAGGTTACAAAACTTAAAAAACTTCTAAAAACTACCTTTGGCCACTCCGATTTTAGATTTGATCAGCTGGCTATTATCGAGACTATTCTTGATGGTAATGATGCCCTCGCGATTATGCCAACAGGTGGAGGTAAATCTATATGTTACCAATTACCGGCGCTTTTTAGCGAAGGAATAACCTTAGTTGTATCCCCCTTGATATCACTTATGCATGATCAGGTGGTGAATCTAAGAGAAAATGGAGTTGCAGCTTGTTTCATCAATTCAATGCAAGATATTCGAGAAAGACAGCAAGCCGAAGATAGTATTTTATCCGGTGAGGTTAAGTTGGTGTATGTATCACCTGAAGGATTAATATCAGGGTCACTACTCAACTTTTTCAGACGACTAGAGATATCCTTAATCGCAATAGATGAAGCCCACTGTGTCTCCCAATGGGGGCATGAATTTAGGCGCGATTACAGCAGACTGGGCGAACTAAAACATACTTTTCCTGAGACTCCTTTTTTAGGCTTAACAGCAACTGCAGATAGTAAGACACGGGAAGATATCGCCCATCAGTTGCAAATGTCAGCACCTAAAACCTTTGTATCTTCTTTTGATAGACCCAACATAAAATACAGTATTTATGAGCGTGAAAATGAGATTAAACAACTCAATGAGTTCATACAAAATAATCATAAAAATGAAACCGGTATTGTCTATTGTATGTCAAGGCGCAAAGTTGAAAAAATTGCTGCTGAGCTTGATGCACTAGGTCACAACGCCGTTGCTTATCATGCAGGCTTACCTACGCGTGATAGACAAGCTGCTCAAGATGCTTTTAACCGCGATAGCGATATCATCATTGTTGCCACTATTGCCTTTGGTATGGGTATTGATAAACCCGATGTACGTTTTGTTGCACATTTAGATTTACCGAAAAGTATTGAAAGTTATTATCAAGAAACTGGTCGTGCAGGACGAGATGGCAGACCAGCAAACGCCTGGATGATTTATGGATTACAAGACGTCATCAAATTATCCCGTATGTTAGAGACAACCGACGCAGGTGAAGCCTACAAAAAAGTCGCTCGCCACAAACTCAATGCCATGTTATCTCTATGTGAAACTACCATTTGCAGGCGTGAATATCTGTTAAACTATTTTGAAGAGCTAGGTAAAACGCAGTGCAATAACTGTGACACTTGTCTTGAGCCAGGTGAAACTTGGGATGCCACTGTTGACGCTCAAAAAATATTATCAACTATCTACCGAACAGGGCAAATTTTCGGTGCAGGCCATATCGTTGATGTTTTGCGCGGTAGCAAAAATGCAAAAATTCTAGAACGAGGTCATAACAAACTTTCTGTTTATGGTATCGGTCACGATAAGTCAAAGAAACACTGGGACATCGTGCTTCGCCAACTTCTCAATATGCAATATATTAACATCATTAATTGGGATTATGGCAATCTAGCTCTTAGCGAAAAAAGTAGAGAACTTCTAAAAAATGAAACGTCATTCCACATGCGTAAATTTAACACCCAAGAAGGCCCCAAAAAGAGAAAGTCAAATGCAATAAATGCCACTCACGGTCGAGATACTTTGTTCGAATCTCTCAGAGATTTAAGGTTCTTATTAGCCACAGAAAAGAATGTACCTTCGTTTGTAATTTTTAGCGATAAATCACTCCATGATATGTGTCATTTAATGCCGAGAAATCGCAGTGAATTTTTGATGGTCAATGGCGTTGGAGAAAGTAAGTGTGATAATTATAGTAAAGATTTTCTTGAGGTTATAGAAGAACATTTAACCTAAGTTATTATTCACCCTAGAGAACAATCAATAACTTAGGTCGATTTATTAAAAACTAGCCTTTATCTTCTTCGCTTTTTCTGCCAATCTTTAACATCGCTTTCTTTTGCTCTACAGTCAACTTATGAATTTTATCTATGAAGCATTTTGTTCCAATACCTGCATCTTGTGGAACTGAAATTGAATCAAATTTGGTTTGTAGAGAAGAGTCTGAATTATTAACTTTAATGAAATTTGCTTGCCTAAGGTTGAAGCAGGTGTTTCGAAATGTAATCAAGTACGATCGATTAACGCCTGTAGATATAATTAAATTTTCATCACTTAATGAGCTAAAGCCATCTAAACGAAATGAGCGAACCCTATCCATGCTTTCTAATTTTTCTGTAACGATATATTCAGCATAAGCTTCCGTTCTTTCATTATTATTCATGGTATATGACGAAGCGCAAGCAGAGAGTATGAATACGCTGCATATAGCCATTATTAGTGCTCTAAATTTTATCCCGGTCATCATGATTAACTCCTTGATAGTGATTCTGATTTCTTAGTATACAGTCTGTAGGGATCAGAAGATAAATACTAGCTATTATAGTCTTTTCTAACTGAACTTAAGCTGAACAGCTTAAATGACTATCCTTTGTCAATTGGTCGATTAACTCAAACTCTACTCCTATATCAAGATGAAGAGAGCCTGAGGTTCAATAATTATGAAGAGGTTACGCCTTGTGATATCAAGTAATCGTCATAGCTTCCTTCAAAATCAACTATACCGTCTTCCTTCATGTCTAGCACCCGGGTTGCAAGCGATGACACAAATTCACGGTCATGAGAAACGAATACCAAGGTACCTTCATAATTTGCCAAGGCAAGGTTTAAGGCTTCAATGGACTCCATGTCCATGTGGTTTGTTGGCTCATCCATGATCAAAACATTGGGTTTTTGCATCATTAACTTACCGAACATCATGCGGCCTTTCTCGCCACCTGAAAGTGCTGAAACAGATTTTTTAATATCATCTTGGGAAAATAACATCCGCCCAAGAATACCTCGAACAATCTGATCATCATCAGTCGGTTCACGCCACTGGCTCATCCATTCAAAAACAGACTGACCTAAAACAAATTCTTCATTGTTATCCTGAGCATAATAGCCAATGCTAGCATTTTCCGACCATTTAACTTCACCTTCTTTAACGGCAACTTCTCTAGTGAGGGTTTTCAGGAAAGTACTTTTTCCGACACCATTAGGTCCAATAACCGCAAGTCTTGAACCCACATCAAGCATTAGATTTAAATCTTTAAAAAGTAATTCGTCATAACCGTTAGCTACACTCTTTAACTCAAAAGCTTGGCGGTATAATTGTTTCTTCTGTGTAAAGCGAATAAAAGGACTGATACGGCTTGAAGGCTTCACTTCATCTAATTCAATTTTATCAATTCGCTTGGCTCTTGAAGTTGCCTGTTTAGCTTTTGATGCGTTAGCGGAGAATCGACTTACAAAAGATTGCAGTTCAGAAATCTGTGCTTTCTTCTTAGCATTATCCGATAGTAGGCGCTCACGTAACTGAGTAGCAGCCATCATATATTCATCATAATTACCGGGGTATAATCTAAGATCACAGTAATCTAAATCAGCCATGTGAGTACAAACACTGTTGAGAAAGTGTCTATCGTGAGAAATAATGATCATGGTAGATTTTCGTTGGCTTAAGATTTCTTCTAACCAGCGAATAGAGTTAATATCGAGATTGTTTGTAGGCTCGTCCAGCAGCATAATATCAGGATCAGCAAATAACGCCTGGGCAAGTAACACCCGAAGTTTCCAACCTGGAGCAACGGCACTCATCAGACCAAAATGCTGGCTTTCTGGAATATCTAAGCCTAAAAGTAATTCACCGGCTCTTGATTCAGCGGTATATCCATCCATTTCAGAGAATAAAACTTCAAGTTCAGCAACTTTCATACCTTCGTCTTCAGTCATTTCTGGCAAGGAATAGATACGGTCACGCTCTTTCTTAATTTCCCATAATTCTTTATCACCCATGATCACAGTATCAACAACAATGTCGTCTTCAAAGGCAAATTGATCCTGTCCTAAAACACCTAATCGGTCATTGGTGTCTAACATAACCTGACCGCCTGAAGGTTCAAGAGTATTAGCAAGGATCTTCATAAATGTTGATTTACCACAACCATTAGCGCCAATTAAGCCGTAGCGCCTTCCTTCGCCAAATTTAATAGAGATATTCTCGAAAAGGGGTTTTGCACCAAACTGCATGGTGATATTAGCTGTTGAAATCACGGTAGTTACCTATAAAAAACATTATCTGATGAATGGTTATTCTAAGGGCGCGAATTCTATATGAATTTGTGCAAGAAGTAAGCAACAAATAGTATAAATTTGTTGATATTTCATTAATTAGGGGGTTTTCAGGTATTATTCAAGACGTAATCGAAAATCTTCTTTATAGCTTCGTGATAAATTGAGTGTTTTACCGCTATTAAATGTTATTTCACACTCACCACTAGATTCTAACCATTCTATATCTTCTACCTTTACAACAAATTCCTTGCCCAACTTTTTAACTAATAGACGGCCACATACTTTTAATTTTGATTCATCTTCACCTTCATCCACTTAACTAGCTTCACCCTGAAGGCGGCTTAGAGTAAAACGATAACTAATGATAAAGGCGAGAAGGAAAATGAATGACCAAACGTCTTTTCTATATTCATAGAGTATTACAAAATACCATTCACCCATGTCGTAATTCTCACCCATCATCAAATATTGAACTAGGCGGAGAAGGCAATCCTGAGATTTTTCTTACCAAGGATGAGGTGAAAATTCTAAAACTAGAAATTAAAGCCATGATTGCACAAATTTGAATGCTAACAATATTCTAATTCAGCGGAGTTCCAGTTCAACATCAATTAAAGAAATAGCTAGCTGAGCTGTAATATTTTGATCTCCGAGTGTTGTTGGAGCACTAATAATAGAGCTGGTCCATTCCGTTAAATGAGGTATGACTTCTGAATTACTAACAACGTTTTTAACAGTTTGAGATGTAAGTTCATCGGCAACACCCTTCGGGCAATCCAGGTTATAAGACTCAAGACCATTTACTGTGTGATAACAGTGCTCCGAATAATATTCTTGAATTTCCAATGGTATTAATCGACGGACTAAAGACCTGTAGTATGGCAATGGTGCGTAAAACATAACATTCGATTCAACTGTTAATAAATATGATTCTACCGCATCGATTATTGCCCTATTGCTTGGCATTCCCAAGAGCCGCATATTTTCGTAGGTTGATTTTCGAACTTCTGTACTTTGCCATTGTGAAGCATGCAGAAAGTCAATTAATATTGGCCAGCATTTTGTATCACACGAAGTACCGCTGGATAAGAAGTTAAGAGATCGCCTACCTGCCTCAGCTGCTTGCTTGTAGGAAGTAAAAATACCCTCTGTTAAAAGGATGGAAGCTTGGAGTTCATGCTTAAGCTCATAAAGTAATTCCGTTTCTGTTTGGTGAAATACACGTTCTTCATTCCAGTCATCTACTTGTAGACCTATAAATATACCCACTATAACAATCATTATTTCGATGGCCACAACAAACCAGTCTTGGTTTTTAATACCTTTAGCTATGCGTTTTATTATCAAGAGTCACTTCCTTTTTAGCTAGTATAAAGTAAAGTGCGAGGAATTCAATTTTGAGAAAGATGAACAGCGGCTCCTCGAATACAAGAGCCATCAGGGAATAATTCTGGAGGGCGGCTAACGTCACTTTTCGGTCACTTAGGATTATCTAAATTGTGGATTAGAAGATAGCCTTTCCAATTAAAAACCGAATATACTTACACGTCTTATATCTCGATTGGTGCACTTGTTTTACAAGAGGAGTCCATATACAAAGGAGATATTCGAGGTATCTTTCAAAATTGAATAATAGGTAACACTTTGTTAGGATGGAATTTAGTATTAAATTGAATCGAAAATGCTTACAAGAATTAATCTACAAATGCATACACTTTCCATAAAATTAACTACTAGAAGGCGTGTAATATGAAATATAAACTATCAGATGCCGCACATATATCAGAGATCATAGGTGCTATAGCGATAATTCTATCGTTGGCTTTTGTTGGTATACAGTTACAAAAAAATACAAGTGCAACAAAATCCGCCTCTGCAATATCAGCTACTAACTCGATGGCAGAATGGTATACCACTCTTGGTAGCAGTGAAAAAAATAGCACACTGTTTCGTAATTTTATGGCAGATCCTAACTCTCTTACTGAGGAGCAGCAGTTTCAAATCATAATGAATTTTCATGCAGTCATCCTTATTCTTCAAAATAATTACTATTTAGCAAATGAAGGGACTCTTGATCCAGAAATGAAGAATTCTATTTCTGAGTCTCTAGTAGTTGTGAAGGATTTCCCTGGATGGAAACTATATTGGAGAACAAGGCGTAGTTTATTCTTAAAAGGTTTTCAGGAATATGTGGACAATCTATCAAAAGTAGATCGTAAATTATCTTCTGAAATTTATAAGAAAGTTGATGTCGCTGATAAATAATATGAAGAATCTCATCTAGTCCGCTTAATCAAACGAAGCAGTCATCAGGGGTTTCATTCTGGATGGCGGCTAACGTCACTTTGCGGCCAGTCAGATCTGAACATTTTCTTATATATTTACCTAGACATAAACTAAAAATAAATCAGATACTGAAGTAGGAATAATCACCTAAGCATTCTTCATGAACTATAAATGTAGTAATGTTCAGAACCATTTTTTATTACTTCTATAACTCTCCAAATGATCTTCAATATCAGTTAAATCTGCACCCATATCTTCAGCTTCATCCAAAGCATCTTTTTGATATGAAATAGCTTTCTTGAAGTTGCCCATTGCAGCATAAGAAGCGGCTTTAATTTCATACAGTGTTGCATCATCTCGAAATGTTTTACTTGAAAACTCTTCACTTAGTTCTATTGCTTTTGTTGGGTTTGATAATTCCACAAATGGCGTTGTGGCAAGCAACCATGCATAATCTAAACGCGCACTATTAGTCAGTTTAACTACTTCACTATATAATTGAATAGCTCTCCGATGTGAGTCAATATCACTCATTTTTGATGCAATAGATGCCAATAAATGTTTTGCTCTTCTTTCACCACTGGCAGCTGACCTAATTAACCAATCTAGACCTTTTGTTTTGTCAATTATACAACCTCTACCTCTGACAAGATTTACACCTATTTCATATTGAGCTGATGGATGGCCCTGAATAGCAGATTTTAAGAACCACTCGTTTGGATTAATGTTACTTCTGGACTGCTTAAGAGTTTTATCCCAATAACCTATCTTAAATTGTGCAATAGCATCTCCCTTATATGCTGCTAATTCTGTTTGTGTATATAATTTGTCATTAATAGTAGGTGCGTCAAGACCTTCAAGCCTAAATTCCATCGTATAATGTAATTGTTTATTTGATTCATCTGAATTATCTTGATTTACTTTGAAACGCCACTTTTGAACTGCATCCAATGAAGTTTTGTTAAATATTTTTTCTGGGATTGCTGTGATCATCTCAATGTTTCTAGGTGCACCTGTTTTATCAACATCAAATTGAACTCGTACATATCCTTGGATTCCTCTATTTAGTGCTTTTCTCGGCCATTTTGGTTCTACTATTGTTTTGGGTATCGCTTCAAAAGCATTTTCCCCCTTAGGCTCCACAAAAACAGGATATAATTCATATAAAAGTGTATCAGTTGAATACAAGGAGTCTAATTGTTTGTATTCTGCTTCTGCCTGAGTTTTGTCCTCAATTGTCAAAGCGACTGATTGAAAGAGCTTTTCAAGTTTTGGTCTGCTGTTATCACTTTGGGTTGCTAGTTTCATCCAAGCGTAGGCTTTATTAATGTCCTTCTCGATATGCTGTCCATGGTAATACATCACACCTAAATTAAATTGAGAGTCTTTTTCTCCCATCTTCGCCATTGATAAAAATTCCTGATAGGCACTGGAATAATCACCTGAGCTGTATTTGTCTAAAGTAGAGTTTAAATCAGCATGAGAATCTAGAGTGGTAAGCAAACAAAATATTAAAAGTAGCATTTTCATCATTAATAATTCCTTTTGTCTAGTGCTAATAACATACTTCAAGTAGGATTATTTATCAAATATTGGAGCAAATCTGACAAGCAAGGGGGTCAGATGAACTTGGTCTCTTATCCTAAAAAAACGACTAGGGCATCTAATAATCGGCGAGGCCTTGTACGAGTCAGGGAGGGCCACCATTTTTCACTTGCAAATATTCCATATCTTAATGATTGACTATTGGCTGTCATGGCATGTAAATTGCGATTAAGTAAAGCCAATGCAGACTGCTACCTCTAAATAGATGACAAAACCATGAACAAACGTAAACGATTACCTTCATTAAAGGCATTACGCACCTTTCAGGTTGCAGGTAAACATCTTAGTTTCAAAGATGCAGCCGATGAGCTATTTATTACGGCCTCTGCTGTAAGCCATCAAGTTAAGGGCCTTGAAGAATACTTGGGCATGGAAT
>JBLHLI010000056.1:0-9525 GCA_047618765.1 Enterobacterales bacterium
TGTATTGTCTGGCGTAGATACTGGAATATCTGCAACTACCAGTAAGTTAACAACTGCATCAGGAGCCATTACAGGCACTATCCCTGTGGCTAACAGCGTATCGAAAGCAAGATCTAGCAAACCGTTATTATCACCATCGATGTAGTACGCGAAGTTTGTTACGTCAAAAGCATCAGCCTCGCCAAAAACCGCAAGGCTACTCTGGGCAGCCGTCAGGCTGTAAGTCTGGCTAGCATTACCCAAGTTGGTCAAAGTAAAGCCAGTTGCTTGTGCAAGTGAACCCGCTGCAACAAAAGTATGAGTGTCGTTGTCTTCAACCAAAAGTAGATTGACGATAGTATCAACTACAAATGTGCTTGGTGGCGTATCTGTTGGAGGCTGTGGTGTACCGTCCACCGTATAGTTAATTGTCGCTATGTTGGTAATGGGCGTACCGGAGGTGGTACCTGCAGCCATCACGTTTGTCGTTGTGGCAAACATCAGTCCGGTAGCAAGTAAAACTACGCGTCCTATGTTAGCTGAGAAATTTTGAGTTAGAGTTTTCATTTGGGTCCCTTAGATGTAGTACTAATAACCAGTTGGTATATTAGAGAATATGGTAATAAGCAAATAGTATATTAACATATTAGGGTATTTATTTTTTATAGGTGGTTATTATATATACAACAAAAGCATTGCAAATATGGACGAAAATCCGAGCATTAATACAGTAGAATACTGTCTATAAGCGTAGACATAAGATGAGTATTATTAACAAGACTGATAGCTCATCATTCAATTAGTTATCTAAATAAACCTAAGCATTTAGTCTTTAAATTTGCATGATCATTTTTTTGTAATATTGTGTCTAAGTGACAGATTTAAAAGGGTATACCTAAGTATTAAATGAGGGTAAAGGATTAATTTTTGTGATGTTAAAAACATTTAATAAACAAGAAGTGTTGTATAGCTTTCAATAAAGATAATTGCCTGTCGTAATATCAAACGCAATAGATTTAAGAGATAGTTTATTTATTCTCTGATTAATTATTAAACACTAATGGAGATGTTATTTATGTCACGCTAACAACATTTACTGGCGCATACGGAACATTATATTGAATTATATAATCGCTTATAGACTGTTTTCCTAATAAAATCGATGAGCTAATTAGTCATTTATCAGCCGCTATAATTGATTATCAGGAGGTTGAACATTAGTTATTATTTTAGATTTTAAACAACCCTCTGGTCATTTTTTTCCTTAGGGAACCTAAACTGCCCATACATTTGTTACCTCAATAAAACACTAAATGCTAACACTTGATGTCGTTATATTGGTAGAGCGGTAATATCAGTCTTACACAAAAAAAGCGCCTTCAGATAGTAAGTAATCGATGGCCTCTTATAACATTGGATTTATCCATAACATAATATATAACTAGGACTTATTATATTGAGCAGACACCCCCACAAATTCACATTGATCAACGTCTTGAAGAATGTAATACACGCAAGACTTCAATACGGTTATCTCGAACCCGATAGGGCAAAATAAACGAAGTTCGATCCACTACAAGCTCTTTTGTGTTTGGCACTCTCCCCAGCCTTCCAATACCAGGTTGTTCACTTAACAAAGTAACTTTATTTTTGATTCTCTGTACAACTTGTTGAGCAGCCAGGGGATTATCTTCTGTGATGTACTCTTTCGCAGACTGTAGATCCCAAACAGCACGTTTGAACCAGACAACCTTCATCATATTGGAGGTTGGCTTTCATGATCAGTTCCCCATGTTTCCATCCAGGCCATAACAGAATCATTATCAACAAATTCATTTGTGCTTGCCACATCTGCTTCAGCCACAGCTTCTTTAATCTCTTGCACCTGCCATTCATTGTTTGCTAAAAATAATTTAAGTGCTTGAGTCATAAGGTATGCCTTTGAGCGATCGGTAGCACCTGCTAAATTTGAAAGGCGATCATTGGTTTCATCATCAAGACGAAGTGTCATTGTTGTACTCACTGAGTTTCTCCTGCGTTCACTTGTATTCTTATGCCTTCAGTGTAGCACTAGCTTTGTGTCAATGTTAGTTATTAGTTATAATTCAACTTTACACTGCCACTTGATTGTAATTTAATATACCTTTTATTCTAGCCCACTCATCATCCATAATTGACGAACAGATTTCTTTTCTGTCCAAATCATTAATTTACCGTCTTGACTCCATGATGGAATATCGGTACTACGATCACTGAGATGACGGAGTGTTTTATATTTCCCTGTTTTCTGATTAAAAGAATACACACCCCAAGCATTACCAAAACCACGTACAGAACTACTAAAATAATAGCGATTATCAGGCCCCCACACACCTATATAATCCCACATGGGTTCTGGCATATTAACCAGATCGGTTATCTTTCCTGTATCAAGAGAGACAATACGAGAACCGTTACTATTCTTCTCGTTATAATACATGTAACTAATGTGTTTTCCTTCTGGATGCCATGTTAATCCTTCTTTATATTGGCCTTCAGATTCAGGTGTAAATTGTTTGATTTTTTTAGTTTTGCGATCCACTGTCACCAGTACGTTAGTATCTACATTTTCATAGTATGCAAATGCTGCTATTGAAGTACCATCTGGTGACCACTCTAAACTCCACTGCTCCCAACCTTTTAATGTTGCTAATACCTGTGGTGTACCTCCTAGTATTGACAAAACTATCATCTGCGTATCAACAGCGAAAACAACTTCTTTTGAATCTGGTGACCAATCAGGAATTAAGTGCTTCATTCCCTCAATTGAAAAGAGTAGTTTTGATTCGCCACCAGTTGAACTCATAAGATAGAGATTTGTCGATTTACCTTCATGTTTAGCATAGGCAATTAATTTACCATCAGGAGAAATCAAAGATGTTGGCACATAGGGAACAATCACTTTTCCTGATACAAGTTGTGTAGGTTCTGTGCCATTGAGAGGTGCCTTCCAAAGTCCCTCACGATTAGGTTCATTATCTAGATAATACACAGCGCTACCATCAGGTGCTAACATGCCTTTAGAACCTCTAACCACTGTTTTTGGAGAACCCATATTGGCATCTGTTGAACTCATGATGACATGATTGTCTTTGAGTAGAGTAAAGAATAATCGGTTACTCTTTGGCAGAAACATTGGATAGGTTACTGAGGCATTGCTGTAAAAGGTCATTTTTTCAGAAACTGCATCTGCACTCACCTTTCGTCTATAGAGGTTTTTAACATCATTTGAGCCTGAGGTATAATAAACGTATTGACCATCTTTATCCCAAAAAGGCCAACCCTCAAAACCATCCTCATCAGTCATTTGTGTGAATTGACCGCTTTTTAAGTCTAATAGCCATAAATTCACCTCATCAGCATCTTCCTTATTAGGATCGCCATAATGAAAAACCAATTGTTTCGCATCAGGAGAAACATTGCCGAGGTGAGTCCATTGGCTAACATTAAAATCAAAATGTTTTATTAAGCTTCCGTCAATCTGGTAAATATCAAAACCTTTCCTATTCATAGCAATAAATGATTTGTTATCAGGTAACCAAACATATTCATTTCTGCTGTTAGTCATAACTCTGGATGATTGTTGGTTTTCAAAATCAAGCAATAATGTATCTCGTTGGCTTTCTTTACCCTTCCCTTTGTATTTGGTGTAGAGAAGGTAACGTCCATCTAAAGACCAGCGTGGCATATTTATCCACTCCCAGTCATCCACATCATCAATTAGTGGTTTTCTATTACCGCCATCAACATCTTGGATATAGAGTTCTCTAAATAACTTTGGAAATCGTTTTTTACGCTCTGGAGTAGCCTGAGCATGGAAAATAAATTGTGAGCCATCTGGTGATAATGCATAAGTTCTTGGCAATTTAGGATTAAAAGCTGGCAGTTGTTCTTCAATCAGTCGATATTCTTTATCGGTTTTTGAAGCCGGACTACCTGAGTTTGGCTGACTCTTGATTATGGTATTTAAATTGGTGCTAGCTATTTTAAAAGATTGAGATTGATCAGCATATTGAGATTGCACCTGTTTGAAGGTGGGCAATGCCTTTGCTGAACCTTGAAACATATAAATTTTTCCTAACTCAACCAGGGCTTCAGCGACATGGGCACGACTGAACGATGTAGATTTAGAAACTTTTTTATAAAGTGATATTGCCTTATCGTAGTCACCATCTATCATTTTGCTATGAGCGGCCTGCTCTAAAATCATTGACGATTCCATATTTAACTCAGCCTTGCTCGGTTCAGTGATGAAAAGTGCATATGTGAATATAATTAACATTGAAATGGTTTTCATAACTATTCCCTCTAGATATTGTTTAGATACGAGTTCATCATAATCAATAACTGTGAAATTTTAATGCGTTAAAGGTTGAGATTTCATGAAGTGTTTGTCAGTTTTACTTGACAATTTAATAATCGAATCGGTAACCCATGCCACGAATACTGGTTATATGTTCAGCACCCTTGGGTTCAATTTTCTTTCGTAAGTTGGCAATGTGAGTATCAATAACGCGATCAGTTACCACAACTTGCGGTCCCCAAACCAGGTCAAGGATACGATCACGACTTAGTACATGACCGTTATTTTTGATTAAAGCGGTGAGCAGTTTAAATTCTAAGGCTGTGAGTTCAATAGTTTTATTACCGTCAAGAACTTCCATACGTTGAAGATTTACTGTTAAGGATGAGAAACTATACGCTGTATCCTCTTCATGTTGAGAGCGTCTCAATAAAGCCTTAACCCTTGCTCTTAACTCTAAGGGGCTAAATGGTTTAGTCACATAGTCGTCAGCCCCCATTTCAAGTCCTAATACTTTCTCTGCCTCCTGACACTTAGCAGTGAGCATTAGGATGGGTAACAGAGGTTTTTGTAATCGTACGGCTCGACAAACATCATAACCATTCTTTCCGGGTAACATGATATCAAGAATTATTAAATCAATGGGCTGCGAAATTGCATGGGATATTGCATCAAGACCGTTAGCTATAATTTCAGTGTCATAACCCTCCAAGTCCAAATCATCTTTAAGACCCATAGCAATGGCCGCTTCATCTTCTACAATTAATATGCGTATACTCATTGCGACTCCAACATTTTTAATGAAATAGTGAAAGTTGCTCCCTTTCCTACAACACTTTTTGCGCTTATCATACCTTCCTGTTGCTCAACTATTTCTTTAACCAAGGCTAAACCAAGACCGGTACCTCTTACTTGGGTTTTTATAGCAGCTGAACCCCGCTCAAATTTATTGAAAATATGCGTTAACTCTCCCTCTAAAAATCCTACACCGTGATCTTTAATACTCACTAATACATATCCTTCCAATGAAGTTACAACGACACTGATATTAATATCATCAGTCGAGTATTTAAGAGCATTATCAAGTATGTTCCAGACAGCTCTGATTAGAGACTTACGATCAAAATTTATTTTTAACTCATCTTTAGCAAGTAAACTTAACTCTGACTCATCTAGTTGATTCTCTTCTCTAAAGGCTAACACAGTTTCATTCAATACCTGAGTACAATCAAACACTTCACTATGATAGTGATGTGCACCAGCTTCCATCCTTCCAAAATCCAGCAACTCCTCTACAAGCCTTTGTAATCGGGTAGATTCTTTAACAATAATTTGATGATATTTTTTAGCTTTAGCCGGTTCACTAATTCTTTCCGAGGCTAATAGTTCACTGAGTTGTTTAATAGATGTCAAAGGTGTTCGAAATTCATGTGAAACAGCCGAGACAAAATTAGATTGTAATTGTGTAAATTCTGCCTCTCTTCGTAGAGATCTGGAAATAAAATAAGTGCTGATCGCCAGTACAGCAATCACAGCAAAAAGACCAAATAAAAGGAGTTGCCTGCGCATTACATCCGCAGCAAGAGGATTCATTGCCGCTGTTTTAAAAGTAGAGATTGTAAATTGTAAATCCTGAATATTCACTATATGAATAGATTCTGGCTGATTATTATTTTCAAGTCCTGAAATCAAAACATCATTATCTGAGTAGGTGATATTCCAGCCAATACCAAATTGTTCAAACTCGCTAGTTACAGTAGCAAAGTTGCCTATGTGGATATCTTCAACAGTGTAAAGTCCTGCTAAAAGATGCGCTCCATTATAAGACCACAGGGTTATTAGTTTATCTTTACCAGAACCGGTTATATCAGGTTTTAGTGGAACACTATGTCCATCTTTTAAATCTAGCCATCTGCCATGGAGTTTTATTGTTGCTTCAGAAGCTGTATGTACGCTGTTAATGCCAGATGTCATTGATTGCTTCGATAATTTAAGCCAACGATTAACTGCAATTGCATAATACTGATAAGTGGCTTTAGATATTTTTCGTCCCCCTGTCTTAAGCACCGCTGACAATCGAAGTGCCTCTATAGCTAATGAATCAAGCGATTGTTGCTGTTCAAAAATTTTACAACGTGCATATAAAGCCAACCAATCCACAGGCCTGTTTCTAATGTATTGTTTATTGAGTTGTGTCAGTAACTCATAATAATCTAAAGCCTCTTTAAAGCGTTTGTTGCGATAGCTGATCCTTCCTAGACGTAATAATGCAGAAGCCTTTATTTGCAGATGTTCTGATCTAGACAAAGGCGTCAAATACTCAATTGCAGCGGCATCATCATGTTGCTTTAATTCGAGATTATCAGCCTGTTTAAACAGCACTGACTCATCCTTAGCGCTAGCTACATTAGGTAAATATCGTAGACTCGTTTCTGGTGCAGTACTTATTTGGTCAGTTGATAATAGAAGTAACGTTGAAGGTACTTTTAGCGATGTTGATAGATTATTAACAGCAATAAGGGGTGAGGTATTCAATGACAGTGCTGAGGATTCAATTTTGTGTTGTTCATTCTCAATATTAAGGGAAAATGCTTCAGCTATTTCAACTGCAGCTAAATCCAATCTTTCTTCGGTACGTTGTATTTGAAGAGAACGGTCCTGTTCCATCAACAACCAACCAAGCCATAACAAAGCTATAGACAGCATTGCCATTAAGCCTAAAAAGAATTTTGGCAGGTGGAGAATGACAGGAGTTTTTTTTGTGAGTCCACTCATTAGGTTAGTCTAAGACTAAAAACCTAAGAAATCATTAACTTTTAGTGTGATTTTCCTGACAGAAAGGATAATTGACAGTATTGAAATTAGTTGAGCTAACTCGTCTCACAATTCCCTGCTCTACGGGAAAATACAGGAAGATATCGAGGTTCTCAAGTGACATTCTTAGATACAATGTTGAATTTTCATTCTATATCAGACAGTTAGATTATAGTTTGTTTTTTACAGCCAAAATTAACAGGGAACCATCAGGAACCATAACCATATCTGTTGGTTGCAATTGCTGTTTTTATTGTCATTATTGTTACCTGCTTATGAATTCAAAGTTCTGAAGGAGTCAGTCAAAATCACTGTTTGTTGCAATATTATTTATTACTGTATAAGAACAAATCAATGCTAAAATGGTTGAAAGAACACTCAATTATATTATTCAGAAAACTAGCTAACCAATTTGAATACTATACTGAGATGTAAATTGCTCATTTGAATTAATAATCTCAACACCATCCTTTTTCATAAGATCACCATTAAAATCCTCATAATCATCAACTCCATACCAAGGCTCAATACAGAAATACGAAGCAGCAGGCTTTGACCAAAACCCAAGATAAGTAAAGCCTGGAAATTTAACTCTGACACTTTTATCTGAGGATTTTGAGCGCAATGTTACCGCCTCTGATTTCAATCCATGATAGATTGTAGCGTCTATTTCAAACATCGATTTAGTAATATTTAATACTGATGTATTGACTAATGACGGATGTTCAAAACGCCCTAATGACGTGCCATTAAATTGTTGATAGGGACAGGTTTCAATTTCATCAAACTCTATATAGTAATCCGAGATGCTGTCACCTTCTGTCCAATTTAATGCAAAGGCTGGATGAGCTCCCAGAGAAAATGGCATGATGCTGTCAGAATGATTTGATACCGTGTAAGCAACCAATAATTCTTTGCCTGTGAGAGTAAAGCTAATATCCAAATCGAACTTAAAGGGATAGCATAAAAGAGTTTCGGTCGAATCACTCAAGCGATAGGTAAGATTAATTTCTGATTGCTTAATCAGTTTGAATTCTGATGTTCTGGCAAAGCCATGTTTAGTTATCGAATATTCTTTACCAGCATACTGATATCGGTCATTGTTTATTTTGCCAATAAAAGGGAATAGATTGGGCGCCTGCCCTGCCCAGATATCAGGATCACCCTGCCACAGATATTCACAACCATCCAAGGTTTGGATGCTGTTAATTTCTGCACCTATGGAATTGATTGAAACAGAAAGGTATTGGTTTTTAATTGTTGTGTTCATGATTATGAATGATAGTATAGTTCGTTCAGTTTTACTGTTATTATAACCAGTTATTGCAGCCAGTTCTCTATTCGTAACCCAGGAACTCTGTCAAACTCTTTTAAATTGTTAGTGACTGTAATTAATCCCAAGGAACGTGCATGACCGGCAATCATCTGATCATAGGGTCCGATTGGTTTTCCCTGCTTAGCAAGTTCAGCCCTCAATTGCCCGGTGTGAGTAGCAGCTAAAGTATCATAATCAAGCACTTCTAATCTGGCTGCAAAGCCTTCTAACTCTCGAAGATTACGATCTGGATTTGAAGATTTTTCGGCTCCAGATACTAATTCCATCAGTGTTATTGTCGAAATACACATTTGATCGTAATGAGCGATAAATGCTTTTCTAACCTGTTCAGGTTTATTTTTTATTGTATAAATGACTATATTTGTATCGAGCATATATTTTAACATCAGAAATTATCACGATTTTGATCTTCAGGCTGATCTCTTTCGCTCATAAAATCATCAGTGACTCCTTCGCCATCAAACCAGGTCTCCCATGCTTGTCCAGCTGGGGTAATTAATCTTGAATTTCCTAGAGCAATAATATTAACTTTCTTGACACTATCTGGTAATGCCACAGGTTTAGGAAGTCTCACTGCTTGGCTTTTATTACTTTTGAAAACACTTGCCTGTTCCATAATAATATCCTTGGGATATACGAGTGGTATATCCCATTTTATCAAATCCGTTGAAATTGTCAATCCGCTATATCGATTCCTTATGTAAGCAATGCTTCAGCCGAATGGTTATAAATGGTTCCCTGATTATCCTTTCATGGACCGTGTTGGCCTCGTCTTCCTAGCCTGTACTGATCCTCATCGCCTTTTATACAACTGGTGGTTGAATGGGTACTGACATTGATTTTAAAAGACTATTGCGGTTTTTTGGGTAGAGCCCAAGGTTCGTTTTTAAGAGGTGAATATGATAGATACTTGCGCTATCTCTTTGATTTATTGAGTGTTTACTATTAAATCAAAGAGTTAGAGAGGTTCGCTTGAGATTAAATGGCGGTGAGAGAGGGATTCGAACCCTCGAACAGTTTAACCCGTTACACGCTTTCCAAGCGTGCTCCTTCA
>JBLHLI010000057.1:0-9465 GCA_047618765.1 Enterobacterales bacterium
GCTAGAAGAGTTCATTTTGAATTTTCATTAGATGGGATACTTTCTATAAAAGAAACCTTACAGATTCTAATTAATCAAATTGATGATGAACTATCGAACATGAACTAAACAATCTACATAGTTTGTTCATGACCGTTGCGTGACGTTAACTGCCATTGGGAAGAAACAAAAAAGGCCACCTAAGCTAGCGATGCAGCAGGCAGCAGGCAGCAGTAATTAAAGCACCTTTGGCTAAGCAAAGCCTAAACTCTGTCATTCATACTCAAAAGGCGATAGATGCTTTTGAACCCATCGATTCATGGTACTTCTGGTGGATGTTTATTGTCAGCGCCAGTTTGATTTGGCTGGAAAGAAAATTCTATTAAGTCAGATTAGTGACAAGTTCAGTCCTCTACGATTATTTTTAATGATAAACGGATTGTTTATAGTCATGATGGATAAAAATTAACTGTTAAATATAGTTTTACCTTAATTATGTATTCGGTATAATATATCACTGAATTTTAAATCTTAACATGGAGATATTTCAATGAGCGTACTTGTAGGACGACAAGCACCTGATTTCACTGCTAATGCTGTATTAGGTAATGGAGAAATTGTAGATAATTTTAATTTGAGTGAAAGTATTAAAGGAAAATATGCAGTATTGTTTTTTTATCCTTTAGATTTCACATTTGTGTGTCCTTCAGAATTGATTGCTTTCGATCATCGTCTTGAAGAATTTTCAAGCCGTGGTGTTGAAGTAATAGGTGTATCAATTGATTCACAGTTTAGCCATAACGCTTGGCGTAATACTGCAATCAATGATGGTGGTATTGGTCAGGTAGGATATCCTCTCGTTGCTGATATTAAACATGAAATATGCCAAGCATATGATGTTGAACACCCTGAAGCAGGCGTTGCGTTTAGAGGTTCATTCTTAATCGATCAAAATGCTAATGTTCGTCATCAAGTTGTAAATGATTTACCTCTAGGTAGAAATATTGATGAAATGTTACGTATGATTGATGCATTACAATTCCATGAAGAACATGGCGAAGTTTGTCCAGCAGGATGGACTAAAGGCGACTCTGGTATGAACGCATCTACCGAGGGTGTTGCTGAGTATTTAGCCGAGAATGCAGATAATTTATAAGTAATGCCTAGCTAAGTTCTCTTTTAAGCTCTTTCCTCAATCTCTATCCCTCTATTTTTAAGGGCAATTAGGTTGAGAAAAGAGTTCATTTAAAATTTGACATTATCAGGAACCATTCAAGTCTACAAACCTTGTAGGGCTTTCTATCTATATCTAAAGTTCACATCCATAGTAGCCAAGATTGATATAATCAATTTTTAATGGCATAGTAAACTTATAAAAAAACTTCATGAATATTCTATGCTTACACAACAACAAATTGAAAGTTACATCTCTGATGGCTATCTTATATTGGATTCGATTTTTTCCAATGAACAAATGGATGGACTCAAAAAATGTGCCAATGAAATCGTTGCAAATCTCGAAATTTCTAAAACGAATCATATTTTTACATCCAATGAACACAGTAAAACACGCGGCGATTATTTCTTAAATTCAGCAGATAAAATTAGTTGTTTTTTTGAAGAAGAAGCGTTTGGTGAACTTGGAAATTTAAGACAGGAAAAATCCCTAAGCATTAATAAAATTGGTCATGCACTTCACACTCTTAACCCTCAATTCAAAGCATTTAGTCACCAATCCCTAATCAAATCAATCGCGCTTGACCTTGGGTTGTTAAAACCTCAGATTAGACAATCAATGTATATTTTCAAACAACCTAAAATTGGCGGTGTAGTGAATTGGCATCAGGATGCTACCTATTTTTATACAACGCCCCAATCAGTAATAACCTTCTGGATAGCGGTTGAAGACGCTACTTTGCAAAATGGTTGCTTGCACATACAAAAAGGGGGACATAAATCGCCACTAAGAGAACAATTTATACGAGAAGCTGATGACAAAACATTTCTCAAAAAATTAGACCCCACACCATATCCAGGTGAGAATGAATCAATTGCAGTACCAGTCAGAAAAGGCACATTAATTGTATTCCACGGGTCACTACCTCATTACAGTGCCCCTAATCGCTCAAATCATTCCAGACATGCTTTTACCTTGCACCTGACGAATGGAGCATCTGTATACGCTAAAGAAAATTGGCTCAGAGCTAAACCAAGCTCACTTTAACGCAAGACCTAAGTTGAATGTTTTTGACGATTGTCTAGACCTATTTACAAGAATGCCTGAAAATCATACATGATTAATCTGTGTTGTAAATGGCATCTATGGACATAGGTGATAACCCACTTTGTGACGTTAGCTGCCATTAGGAATGAATCCCCTGATGACTGCTATGTTCAGAAGAGACATAAAAATGATACATGTCAAATACTGTAAAAAAATAAAGTAGATTACCAGAAATACCTAACCGATATTTTTAGTCAATATATTTGTCCTTGATTAATTACAAAATTTAATTTAATTGCACGCTAATTAATTCACTTTGTCCCTGACTTAATTCCAATCAATCAAATTAAACAAATTCACCAGCAGCGGCTCCGGATGCCCAAGCCCACTGAAAATTAAAGCCTCCCAAGTGTGCTGTTACATCGACAACCTCACCAATAAAATAAAGGCCTTTAGTATTCAAAGCTTCCATGGTTTTTGATGATAATTGATCGACGTTTACCCCGCCTAGAGTTACTTCAGCAGTTCTATAGCCTTCTGTGTCTCCAGGTTTAAATTGCCACTGAGTAAAGGCTGAATTGATCTGTTCTAATTCTTTATAGCTGTAATC
Source organism: Enterobacterales bacterium (assembly GCA_047618765.1). Lineage (GTDB taxonomy): Bacteria > Pseudomonadota > Gammaproteobacteria > Enterobacterales. The sequence continues at coordinate 2,814 of JBLHLI010000057.1, forward strand.
AGCCATGTTCTTTAACGGACACCAAAGTGAAGCCAATTGATTGGCCATATTTTTAGCAAGGTGTTCAGATAACACCCTTACTAACCCGGCTTTTGGGCGCAGTTTTTGTTGATCTTTTAAATGCTGTAAAAAATCTAAATGGGGGAAAAGATTGATGGTGACTGCCTCACCAGGCTTCCAATAATTTGATATTTGTAAAATTGCAGGACCACTTAAACCTTTATGGGTAAATAAAATATTTTCTGTGAAAGATTGATCTCCGCATTCTACTCGTACTTCAGCAGATAAACCCGATAGGCCATCAAATTGTTGATGTTGTTTTTGATTAAAAGTGAATGGGACTAAAGATGCTCTGGTCTTTAAAACATCTAATCCAAACTGACGAGCTACTTCATATCCATAACCTGTAGCACCCATTGTAGGAATAGATAAGCCACCTGTGGCAATAACTAACGAAGTGGTGTTTACATCTCCAATAGTAGTTTTAAGCTTAAAGCCATCACTCACTTTTTTAATTTCTAGAATACTACAGTGCTTTCTGATCTCCACAGCAACAGCTTGAGCTTCAGTAACTAACATTTGCACAATGTCGCTGGACTTATTATCACAAAATAGCTGACCGAGTTTTTTTTCATGGTAGGGGATGTTATTTTTTTCAACCATGGCAATAAAATCCCACTGGGTATAACGACTCAGAGCAGACTTGAAGAAATGGGGGTTATTAGAAATGAAATTATCGTCATCGGAAAACATATTAGTGAAATTACAACGACCGCCGCCAGACATTAATATTTTTTTGCCAACTTTATTAGCATGATCAAGAACGAGAACTTTACGGCCTCTTTTCCCTGCACTGATGGCACACATTAAGCCTGCTGCACCTGCGCCAATAATAACCACATCGGCAGTATGTTGTTCACTCATATGCGGCTAATCAACATCATCTTCATACTGAAACCTTTTAAATGTTTTACCATCTCGCTCAATGCTTTCTACAAACATCTCAAGTGGTCTTATCCATAAACCCTTTTCACCATAAAGCGCACGGTAGACAACATGATGCTCTAAAGTCTCAGAGTGCTGTGCAATATCGATGACTTGATACCTGTTGCCTTTAAAGTGTCTATAAAAGCCTAATTTTAATGACATTAATCAATCCTCATGCAGCGCTGGCGTAACGTATTCAAAAACTCAAAACCCAGCTTTCTAGTGAGTTTAATATTGTCTTCAGGAATTTGTTCGGGATGCTTATGAAATTTCAAGCCTTTATCGATACTACTTTGCCTGATTAAATGTAACATTGGCCATGGAGCGCGATTGGTGAAATTTGCAGGATCATCAATAGCTTCACCTTCGAAGCAATAATCAGGATGGAAGCTTGCTAATTGATAATCATCATCAAAGCCCTGATCTTCAATGAGCTGATTAGCTATCGCCAAAAACTCTAAATAATCATCAAAATCTTTTACTGCTTCGGGAAAAATCATCAGAGCAGTTTCTATGTTTGAATTTTCATCTAGAAAAATTAATTTTTGTATTAATTGAACAAGACAATCTTCATAACCGAGATCATTGATAACATTCAGATCAAGACTATCACTAGTCACAACTTGTTCGGCAAAAGGACATATATTATGAGTAATAATAAACTCATTAATCCAATTTTTTGTTTGTTGAATGATCTGCTGATCATCAGGTTTTGTAAACATTTTTTGATGTAACCTTCTTTCATCTAGTAAGAGTAATAAATTAGTTTTTTGTTGCTTATTAATTTTCGCCCAGTGAATATCATCTAATGCCGCTTCCATGGCATAAAGAAAATTTAAACTGGGTTTAAAACCCTCTATAGTTTCAAGCTTTAAAAAAGTATTCACGCTACCTAACTGCTCGAGATCTCTTCTATTATTGACGCCTATTTTGGCTAAAACGACTGCTGATTTGGCTGCTAAGTTTTTCAGCTTTTCTATAGGAATTTCTTCCTCTATCAACGTCTTAAGATAGTTCGCAATCCATTAACAAATTCGGCTGCTTCCTGACCAAGACTAGTCAAATAGCCACCATCATCTTTAGAGATTAACCCTTTCCCATGAAGTCTCTTAATTGCATCAATAGTTTCTTCTCTTGCTGTATTGTGTACCTTGAGTCCCTCAGTAGTATTATTTAAGTCAAATAACGCTAAGCAATGGATTTCTTCAAGTTGTTCTCTAGTAAATTCTGACATGATTTATCCTCAGTAATTAATTCTTTAATGTGTCATTTAGTTGTTCATTAAAAGCTAAACATTTAGCCCATAAAGTTTTATTTCTATTTCATCGTTATTGAGCCTGATGTGTTTTTCAAAAGTCATTCCTATTTTTTCTAAAACTCGGATTGAACCATTATTTAGTTTATCAGTTATACCTACTAAACGTTTTAGTCCAAGGTCATCAAAGGCATGGTTTTTTACTGTAATGGCAGCTTCAGTGACATATCCCTTACCCTGATAATCCGTCAAAATGGCAAAACCAATATCAACGTCCTCAAGTTCCTCTCTTTTTATCAAACCACAAAGACCAACGGCCGTATTAGATTGTTTCTGACAAACAACATACATACAAAATCCATGGGCTTTATAATGCCTGATATATTTTTCTTTAATATAATTTTCAGCATCTTCAAGATTTTTAATATTCTTGTCACCAATAAATTTTACACAGTCCCGTTGATTAAATAATTTGAAGATCAAAGCTCCGTCGGATACTTCGGGTTGTCTAAGTATAAGGTTTTTCGTTTCTGTTATTAACATCTATTGTTATCTACTTTCTAACTACTAGTGACGGCACGGTAGATAACGGTAATACCTGCCAGGTAGCCGGGAGCGACAATGATTGAAGCGGTCATTAAATCCATGCGTGTCTTAACCTCTTCCAAAGGTTCGCCAAAGTGCTTCGAGCCTACAATCAAATTTAAGTTTGAAAGATAGAAATCATAAACTACAGCGATTAATAACAAGGGGATTCCAAATAAACCAATGGTCGCTCCAAATTCAGTAATAAAGCTACCCACGACAAATGCAATGAGGATGATCAGTGAGATAAAAGTGCCGAGGGCATATAACTTTCCACCAGGCTTCTTTAGTTCTTCAATAATCCCTGCAAAAACTAGTAGACCTAAAACTGCCATATAAAGATAACCATACCAAGGGACCATTCAAATTTTCTCACTGTTTTTTGTTTATAGTATCAATTTTCAAAGGATTAAAACCATTAACTTATAGCTTTTATTGCTATTACTTTTAATAAACCTCAATAGTGAGCCAATAATGCCTAGCAAATATTACATAACTAATAGTGTCTAACAGATTACAGCGGGTTTGATTTCAAGATCATTCCGCCAATCTCTTTAATTAATTTTGCCGCCACCATAGCAGTCATACCATTAATATCATGCTCAGGATTATACTCGACTATATCTGCTCCAATAATAGGAACATCAATTTTTTGGATAATATTAAGTACTTCTCTAACACTTAGACCTCCGGGCTCAAAATGAGAAACTCCTGGTGCAAAGGCCGGATCAAGGGCATCTATATCAAAAGAGATGTAAACGGGGCCAGTCAAGTTAGGATTAAAACTCTGTGCATCAAAATGTTGCATTTCATGGGTTTCAACAGAAAACCGTTCAATTTGAGACTTTTGATGTTCATTTACAGTTCTAATTCCTACTTGAATTAATCTAGTCGCTAGTGAATTTTCCATAATACGTGCAAAGGGACAAGCATTTGATAATCGATTACCCATTAATTCATCATACAAATCAGGATGAGCATCAAAATGTAAGATGCTAAAAGATTGATGATATTTAGCCATAGCCTTGATGATAGGGTAAGTGATTGCGTGATCACCACCGAGGGTCAAAGGTAATCCGCCTTGTTCTAATATTTGGCTTATATGCTCTTCGATTTTCATAAAGGCTTCTGCACCGGAACCTATATTAACATCACCAATATCAGTAAAACGCTTATTATTACCTAGAGATATGCCATTCTCTGCGGTGAGATTAGCAGAACCATTATGCAGCGCCTCGCGAATTCGAGGTGGGGCTGTTGCAGGACCTAATTTAAAACTCGAGTTCTCATCAGAACATATTCCAATTAGAGTTAGTTGTTTTTCTTCAATAGCACTGATCAAAGGCAATATTTCCATCTGTTTGTAATAAACAATTTAATTTACTAATTAATGTACTGTTTCTATAGGCATATTACACTTTATTTATCTGTCTTTTTCACTAATAAGGCTTAAATAGTCGAAATAAGTCATTACAATTTGTATTCTATTTGATATCCAATATAGCCTTTTCAACTTGAGATCTGATACAACTAAGACTATTGTTTAACTATGATGTTAAGCACGAGACCTACTTCGTTCAATATTATAAGAAAATACCTTTGCCTAGTATTTACACTGCTCTTTTGCTTTCTACTATTAGCTTGTCAAACAACTACTTCTAAAGACTTTAACCCCAATCCTTTACTTCACGATGAATTGTTCCCAAAATTTTCCGAGGTTGAAATAGAAACTGAGGACGCCGTTTTCGATATAGGTGAAACGGCTACGGCTTTTGTCGATCAACAATTACTAAGAGTAAAGGGCAATGATCAACGCATAAAGGCTTTAGCCGATGGCATTTTCAATCATACGACTAGGAGTTTACTTTATCAAAATGATGCTAACACCACGGCCAGTGAGACATTCGAGATAAAAGCTGCGAACTGCCTATCACTCGTTATCATGACCTATGCTATGGCTGAGCACGCCAATATCGGCGTTAGATTTCAACAGGTTACTATTCCAGAAATATGGCTCAGACGTGATGGTTATAGTTTGCTTAATCGCCATGTGAATCTTAGGCTTTATCAGAAAAGCAAAAATAACATTATTTTATATGATTCAAAAAGCTATCAACTGGACTTTGATAGACGCTCTCAATCTCTTAAATTGCCCGTCACAAAAATCTCCAAACAATATGTATTAGCCATGTATTACAACAATAAAGGCGCTGATGCTTTAATAAAGAGAAATTACAACACAGCTTATGCTTATTTTCGTTCAGCTATAAATACTGAACATTTTCTTGTGGATGCTTGGACAAACTTGGGCACTTTATATCGCCGTATAGAGCAAATGGAATTTGCTGAGAATGCTTATCTTCAGGCACTTCAAATTAACAGTCAAGATCGCACCAGTCTGGAGAATCTTGCCTATCTCTATAAACAAACATCGAGACAGGATGAAGCGGAAAAAATTCTGGCTTCGATTATAAAACAACGTGCTGAAAACCCCTTTTATCATTACATGTTAGGTGATATTGAATATGAAAGTCAGAATTGGCTACAGGCAATTAAGCATTATAAAAAATCAGTCCGTTTAAATAAGCAACAAGACCAATTCTATTTTTCAATTGCCAGAAGTTATTATCAACTGGGTGATATTAAGAATAGTGAGAGGTACATGAAGTTGGCCAAGAGATATACCCATGATGAACGCCAACAAACACTCTATCAGAGAAAACTCGATAATTTAGCGACATTAAATTAACTCGATTAAAATTTATCAATGACGGTAATCCCCGAATCCTTAAACTTATCCATATTGATAAGCTCATCAATTGATTGTTCAAGAGTTATTGTTTTACCCAGTAATTTTTCAGGCTCTAATAATCCATTTTGGATCATCGACAGCATCTTGTCATAGGCATAGGCTTGCATTCCATGGCTACCCACTATTTCTAATTCATTACGGATCACCTCTCCCATGGGTAATACGGCCTTTGCATCAACACCAGACATTAAGCCAATTTGAATATGACGACCTCTACTTTTTAAACACCGGATTGAATTGATACAGGTTTGAGTACTTCCAAGTGCATCAATAGAAATATGGGCTCCACCTCTAGTAATTTGCTTAATAGCATCAACAACATCTCCACTTTTCAAGGCATTAATACAATGTGTTGCTCCAACTTCTGAAGCCAAGGCCAGTTGCTTTTCTGAAATATCCACTGCGATTACAATGGCTCCAAGCGCCTTCGCTATCATAATAGAAGATAATCCTACGCCACCACAACCATGGACAACTAACCACTGCCCAGCCTGTATATTTGCTTGAGCTGTGACACCTCTAAAAGCTGTTGCAAAGCGACAACCTAAACTGGCTGCCGTTACAAAACCCATTGACTCTGGTAGCTTTACCAAATTCACATCGGCATATTCAATAGCCACATACTCGGCAAAAGATCCCCAATGGGTGAAACCCGGCTGGAATTGATTATCACAGACTTGATGATTGCCAGATATACATTCACCACAATGTCCACAGCCGCCAACAAAGGGAACCGTCACTCGATCACCTAACTGCCAATTTTTAACCTCTTTTCCAATTTCAATAACTGTGCCTGCTAGTTCATGGCCTGGTACATGGGGTAGGCAAATATCAGAATCATGTCCCATCCAACCATGCCAATCACTACGACAGACACCTGAAGCACCAACCTTGATGACTACACCAGTAGGACTAGGAGTAGGATCAGGCAGCTGCTCTATCACTGGTCTTTGCTGGTAATTGTAATAAATAACAGCTTTCATAATAATTGTTAGTCCGAATGAAGATGAATG
>JBLHLI010000058.1:0-9371 GCA_047618765.1 Enterobacterales bacterium
CGCAGCGTCTAAACTTGTTTCCCGCTGCAAAGATAGAGCCTGGAGCAATACTTACGTTATGTGTAACTAACTGATGAAATAATTCAGTGGTGTCGACACCCACTGGAAATTCAACCCAAAAAACAGCCCCACCTTGGGGATCAGAGATGCGTGTTCCAAGAGGAAACTCTTTCGACATTTGCGCTGCCATTCTTTCTTTATTGCAGCGCAAAACTTTCCTCAGTTGACTAATGTTCCTATCGTATTCTCCGCTGCGTGCAAATTCGGCTAAAGTCCACTGATTTAAGAGTGAAGAGGCACAGCTAATCGCTCTTTTTAATAATCTGGCTTTGTCTTGAAAGCGCTCATTGATTAACCAACCAACCCTGTAACTGGGAGCAGCAGTTTTTGAAAAAGATCCACAGGTAATCACTAATCCTTTTTTAGACCAAGCTTGAGCAGGAGTCGGGCGAGAGTTACCAAAATAAAGATCACCATAAACATCATCCTCAATGAGAGGGATCTCGGCTTCTTCGAGTATTTCCACCATCTTTTTTCGTTTGTCATCGCTCATAAAAGAACCCAAAGGATTATTGATAGCTGAGGCAAACATACAAGCCTTAATAGGATGCTCTTTTAATGCCTGTTGTAAATCATCCAAACAAATACCATCTTCAGAACAAACAGGAATTTCTAGAGCCAACATACCGAGACTTTCAATAAGCTCGAGCAAACCAAAATAGGTTGGCGACTCAACAGCAATGACATCACCATGTTTTGCAACACATTGTATTGCAATAGCCAATGCTTCTTGGGCGCCATTAGTGATCAGCACAGACTCAGGTTCTACATGTAAGCCATAATCTAAATGTCTATAAGCCAATTGCCTTTTCAAAGGTAAATAGCCTGTAACTGCGCCGTAGGTATTTGCCTTACTACCTGATTGAGCAATAACGCGGCGCATTATACGACCTAACGTTTTATCAGATGGATAGGCATAAGTAGGGTTCGCTATACCAAGAGGCAATGAATCTGGAGCATGAACAGCCTCATAGACCTGTTCAATTAAAGAGCGACAACCAACATTCATAGGTTTTGTTGCCGGTCGACCCTTTTTCGGTTTTTCTAGATGAAGTATTTGGGCATTGAGGTAATAACCAGATTTAGGTCTAGCAGTGATCACATCAAGGCGCTCTAATTCAAGATAGGCTTGTTTCACTGTAGGGATACTAATCTTAAGTTTTTGACTGAGACTGCGCAAGGAAGGCAATTTATCTCCGGCGAGCAATGTATCTTCTTTTTTCATATCCTGAATAAGAGTAACAACTTGCTGATAAAGAAACTCATCAGAATTTTTTTCTATGGCTACTGACATTGAATGGCCTTTAATTAGTTTTTAAAATACAAAACTGTATAGGTTGCTTTTTCATCTTTCTGTATATGTTAAGTATACAGAATTAGAGTATTATAGCTATCAGTTCAAGAAAGAAGTTACCAAGAGGTCTTAATGGTGAAAAATACACTTTTATATATCGTCACAGTATTGATCTGGGGTTCAACCTGGATTGCCATTGAATATCAAATTAATGAAGCACCTGTCGAAGTGACATTGTTTTATAGATTTTCTTTAGCCTTTGTCATTATGCTGGTATTTGCTCTATGGCGAAAAATACCTTTATCGTTTAACGCAAAAAATCATGGATTCTTCATTTTGCTAGCGCTAATGAATTTTAGTATGAACTATTTCATACTCTATGAAGCTCAGAAATATCTAAACTCTGCCATGACATCTATAGCATTCTCTATGATGTTGTTAATGAATATAGTTAATACACGATTATGTTTTGGTGTGCGTATTAAACCTAAAGTTTTTCTCGGAGCAATCATTGGTTTGTCTGGTATTGCTCTACTATTTTATCCATCGATTGCAGCCCAAAGTTATGACCAATCCTCTCTTATTGGTCTAGGCCTGGTGTTTGCGGGTGCAATGGTTGCTTCATTAGGTAATATGGTCAGTGTCAGAAATTCAAATAATGGTGTGCCCATATTATCCGCTAATACTTGGGGCATGTTCTATGGCACAGTAGCAATGATCTTGATGATGCTCTATACAGACGTTAACTTAGTTATACCAACATCAAGGAGTTACTGGATCTCATTATCTTATGTAGCTGTATTTGGAACCGTTATAGCATTTGCAAGTTACTTTATGTTGCTGCGCAATATTGGGCCAGAAAAAGCAAGTTATGTAATTGTACTATTTCCTGTTGTTGCAATAATAATCAGTATAATTGTTGAGGATTTTCAAATAACAGGTTATGTCTTAGGTGGAATATTGCTAGTCGGATTAGGCAATTTAATTGTCTTAGTACCTAATAATCGATTACCTAAATTTAAAGCAAAGAAAGTGCGCAGGCCCATATCTACTGAGTTTGTATCCATTCCCAAATAAAAACCCGCTGTTTCTGACTGCTGATTGAGAGGGTGGTAATCAGCAATCAGAAACATTAGGTTTATTCTTATGATTCGTCTCTATATCGACGAATGTAGATAGCTCCAGCTACCATTATTCCTGCTATAGCTAACCCATACCAGAAGTCAGGCAATGAAACTAAGGTATGTGCTTTGCCATAAATAACTTCCTGAGCACTGATCAAGTTTCCATCACCAAGATGACGACCTGTACTAAAATCAATAGGAGCGACCCATCCAACAGCTCTTTCTCTAACAGCATCAATAAATATTGATGTTCTGCTGTAGTAAGCTTCCATGAAGGTGATCACACCTATTGGTATGAATGCGACAATGATCGGCTTACGTTTAGTCCAAGACGAAACAAGTAGTAACCATCCGATGAAAGGCGCTGCCCACAAACTTTGAATAACATAAGTTGCATAGAGTTGTAATGGTGCAGAGAAAATTGGAGCTGGATGCCAAATCGATTCCCATACACCACCACCTGCGATTAACGTTATGACTGAAGCAATTAGCATGACAATGAGAAAACTGATAGTAGTCGCAGCCACATAAATTGCAGGGATGACGAAAATTACAGTCGCAAGCTTACTCATTACAGTCGTTAAGTCAGATACTGGCAATGATTTCCAAAATAAAATACTTTTATCTTTTCGATCATCATAAAGTGAACCTAACAAATAAACGATGCTGATAATCACTAATACTAGAGTAAAAGATGTACTGTAACCGTAAAAACCTTTTTCCCAAATTTCTGTACGTAGTGCTATGTCTAAGTGTGAGAATGTCTTAGTCGCTAATTCTGTTATGAAGTTTAAATCGCCAACATTAACACCGAAAATGGATAATTTTTCTATTCCTGAAGTATGAACTTCAAACAGATGTTCAGTGTTAAATAATGTGATTATAATTAGAGCTAGGTAAAAGCCACCTATAGCAAGCGGAGTAATAACGAAACTACTACGGTTTTCCCAGTATTCACGTTTTAAAAGTGTGATTATTGTATTCATACTTCTGCTCCTTTCATTTTAGCCACAAAGAGGTCGGTTACCTTAGGTACATGGACTTCTCCAAGTTCAGCTAACACTGCTCGTTGAACATTCTCGAAAAGGAATATATATCGACCGAAAACTTCTCTCTCAGTAATTGGGTTTAAGCTTCTAGCTGCCTCTACTTGCTCTTTTCCAACCATGACTTCTAAATATTGTTCTTGAATATCATCCATTGCAATATCAAGCACAATTTTTCCGTCATTAATAAATAATAAGTCGGTTAATAGATATTCAATTTCATCAACCTGATGCGTTGTTATGATAATAGTTCTATCTTCACCAAAATAATCATTCAATAGATGATCGTAAAATGCCTTTCTGTATAATATATCTAAGCCTAATGTCGGCTCATCCAATACAAGGATCTTTGCATCAATAGCTAAGACTAAAGCCAAGTGCAATTGTGTAACCATCCCTTTAGAGAGCTGCTTAACCTTTTTATTCATAGGAATTTTAGTTAGCGCTAACATTCCTAGTGCTTTATCGCGATTAAACTTAGGGTGAACTCCTTCAACAAATTCGATGGCTTCACAAACCTTCATCCAACCGGGAAGTACAGCCACATCGGCAATAAAAGATACTTCTTGCATCAACTTATCACGGTCAGTTCTAGGGTCAATTCCGCAAACTGTTAAATCACCATTAAAGCTGGTCAATCCTAGAAGTGCTTTTAATGCTGTTGTTTTACCGGCACCATTAGGTCCAATTAAACCAACAATTCGACCGCTTTCAATATTGAAATTAACGTCATCTAAAGCCTGGAAACTGCCATATTTTTTACTTAGGTTAGTTGCCTTAATTATACTAGTCATTAGGCGTCTCCTTCAGCAGTCGCGTTGTCAGCAGCTAATAATTCTTCTGCAGATAAGCCAAGTCGTTTTATGCGCGACATAATTTCTGGCCAATCATGTTCCAGAAACTTCTTTATTTCTGATTTAAGAAGTATATTTTGTGCATTCGATTTTACAAACATTCCAAGACCCCTCTTCTTTTCAACCAATTCATCATCAACCAGTGTTTGATACGCTTTTGATACCGTAATAGGATTCACCCGATATTCCGATGAAACATTTCGCACTGAAGGTAGGGCATCTCCTTCACTTAACCCACCGTCTAAGATGAGCGCTATTACTTTCTCTCTGAGTTGAATGTAAATCGGTTGATTGTCGTTCCAATTTGTCTGCATAGTAACAATCACCTGTTCAGTTAACATTATGACAATGAACACTTCACTGCCGACTTAGTGTTATACCTTACTACAACACCTATCTAGCTGTCAACTTATAAAGTATTTGAATTAGTGCTTTGGTATGTTTTGATACATTGTTTGTTCCCAAACAGGCCTGTGGTATATACTATCGCACCTCATCAACCTATTGATGATTGCTCAATAATTAATCCTTCATTGGAGAACCATGGAATGACCTTTAGAACGATAAAAACAATCAAATTACTAGCGCTTTCAGTTTTGTTAATTCTTGGAGCCTGTAGTTCAGATGCGCCAGCTGAGAAAGAAAAAGAAGCAGTCGTTGAATCATCTACAGTTAGTAAAGCTGCTGCTAAAAACTCTACTAAAAGTTCTGCCGCAGAATTTACCGCTCGGGCTGAGGCTGAACTGTTTAAAGTTGCGCAAGAGAATGAACAAGCAGCTTGGGTATCAGCTAATGATATTACTGATGAACATGATAGCATTGAAGCTGAAACCTCACGTCTAATGACTGTTAAAGGTGTAGCACTAGCTAATGAGTCTAAACAATTCGATGGCAGTTATGACTATGATACCAATCGTAAATTAAATAAAATTAAAACTGCACTGGTACTACCCGCTCCTTCTGATCCTGTTAAAGCTGCTGAATTAAGTAAGATAAAAACAGAATTAGGCTCTATGTATGGCAAAGGAAAATACTGCAAGAGCGAAGGCGATTGTAAAACTCTGGGTGAGCTCAGTGAAATACTTGCATTGAGCCGTAATTCAGAAGAGTTGTTAGAAGCTTGGTCAGGCTGGAGAACGGTCTCCCCTGAAATGAGACCGAAGTTTGCAAGACTTGTGGAAATAGTAAATGAAGGTGCTAGAGAATTAGGTTTTACTGACCTCGGTGCTATGTGGCGTTCTAAATACGATATGAGTGCTGACGATTTTGCCATTGAACTCGACCGATTGTGGGGCCAAGTGAAACCGCTATATACAGCTCTTCAGTGTAAAGTACGTGCAGATCTCGCTAAACATTACGGTGAAGATGTAGTTGATGTATCAAAACCTATCCCTGCACATCTGCTAGGCAACATGTGGTCACAGAGTTGGGGTAATATATATTCTCTTACTAAGCCTGTTGCCGCTGACCCAGGATTTGATCTGACTGAAATTATCAATACAAACGGTATGTCAGAAATAGATATGGTTAAATCTGCTGAAGGATTCTTCTCATCTCTAGGACTTAAGCCCCTACCGAATACATTTTGGGAACGTTCTTTATTCACCAAGCCCACAGATCGTGAAGTAGTTTGTCATGCCAGTGCTTGGGACCTTGACTGGAAAGACGATTTAAGAATAAAAATGTGTATTAAGAAAAATGCTGAAGACTTCAGTACCATCCACCATGAGCTTGGTCATAACTATTATCAAAGAGCTTATAAAGAGCAGTCCTATTTATATGCTGATAGTGCTAATGATGGATTTCATGAAGCTCTTGGTGACACTATTGCTCTTTCAGTTACACCTGAATACCTCCATAAAATAGGCATGCTAGATAAGGTTCCTAATACATCTGGCGACATTGGATTATTAATGAAAATGGCTTTAGACAAAGTGGCCTTCCTACCTTTTGGTCTAATGGTTGACCAATGGCGTTGGCAAGTATTTAGTGGTGAAATCAAACCTGAAAATTATAATGCTGGTTGGTGGAAACTTCGTGAAAAATATCAAGGCGTTGCAGCACCTGTAGCACGAAATGAAGAAATGTTTGATGCCGGTTCAAAATATCATGTGCCGGGTAATGTACCTTATACTCGTTATTTCTTAGCGCATATCTTACAGTTCCAAATGCACCGTGCACTTTGCAAAATTGCAGGTAATGAAGGCCCATTACATCGCTGTACTATTTATGACAACAAAGAAGCAGGTAACGCTTTAACTAAAATGATGAAAATGGGTGCGTCACGACCTTGGCCTGAAGCACTTGAAGCTTTGACGGGTCAAAAACAAATGGACGCTACAGCGATTCTTGATTATTTTGCACCCCTTAAAACTTGGTTAGATAAAGAAAACGAAGGCCGTCAGTGCGGCTGGTAGTTAATATATTATGCTAAGTGATAATTTAAATGATAATCTTTGCTTCACAGCTGCTGATTTTGATCGACAGGCGCTAAAGCGTTCTGATAAAGAGTGGCTAGCCAATCAATTCAATGATAATAATTCATTGTTTTTAGTCTTTTGGGACAATAAATTTCTTACTGAAGATGATCTCAGCATTAAATTTATAGAGCGTTTAAGTGCTGAACAACTTAACTCAAAAGGTCTTTGTTGGAGTTACATGGGGCAATTAGAAGAGTTTTCTGATGAGCCTTCTGTTCCGGCTTCTGATCAGCCAAATGCTCAAGTTGATTCAAGAGCAGTTTTTGCCGCAGAAATCACTCATCCAACAGCAGAGTGTTTAGAAGCTAATTGGAGCTCCCTCCGCTCTTTAGGTCTATTGATGACCTCAGAAGTCGCTAACCTGCTTGCCTATACTCAAGGCTTATTGAAATGGCAATCGAACAATAATTTTTGTAGTCTCTGTGCATCCACACTAGCAATAAAACAAGCCGGTCACTCTCTGGTTTGTACAAATATTGAATGCACTAAAGAAATATTCCCTCGTACTGATCCGGCTGTTATCGTTTTGATTTATAACCAAGATGCTTGTCTTCTAGGTAGAGCTGCTTCCTGGCCAGAAAATAGGTACTCTTGTCTCGCAGGCTTTGTAGAAACCGGTGAAAATCTTGATGCGGCTGTGCGCAGAGAAGTTTTTGAAGAATCGGGTCTTCAACTCAAAGATATTAGCTATCGTGCCTCTCAACCTTGGCCATTTCCTCAGTCGCTGATGTTTGGTTTTCATGCTGAAGCATTATCAAGGGAATTGACTTTTCATGATGGTGAAATTCAGGATGCCCGTTGGTTCAATCGAGAGCAATTATTGGATGCCGTTGCTAATGGTGAGTTACATCTCTCATCGTCTTTATCAATCTCTTATCATTTAATTGAAGACTGGTTTAATCAACAAAGTGATATTCCTTTGAATGAACTTATTAAAAAGTTAATTAAATAAGCCTGCCAATGAAAGACGATTTAAAAGCTAAGCAAGATAAAATCATCTCAATTATAAAAGCGGTACCCTCTGGAAACGTTGCAAGTTATGGACAGGTAGCAAGCATTGCAGGTATTGCAAGAGGACATCGGTTAGTCGCAGCAGCACTTCGCGCCAGTACTATAGACAATTTACCTTGGTATAGAATTATTAGGTCTGATGGACGTTGTGGAATGGCTGAGGGTTCTGAAGGATATATAGAACAGTTTGCTCTTCTCAAGGCTGAAGGTGTACTTGCTAATAATGGTCGTGTTGATATGAAACGTTATCAATGGGCCCCTGATATGGACTTTCTATTATTTCGACCCATCAATTTATAAGCGTATTTTAAACACATCTACTGACGATAAATTAGAGAAAAAAGCTCTATTATTAGGATGGCTATAATTGCTAAAATGTATGAAAGCTTGTACATTAATAAGCACTATAATAAATAATAAAGTTAACAATAAAATTAGCCCAGAAGGACCTCTCTTTGGACAGCTCACTTTTTCAAGAACTTAAAAGACGTAATGTTTTTCGTGTGGTTTTTGATAACACCCGAAGCAACAAAGATTTTCAAGCTATGCTTGAACGACATAAAAAATGAAAGATTTACGGTTTTGGATAACCCTTGCTGCAGAAATCGCTTTCGCCATTTTAATATTCATAGCGGTAAGTTCTTGGCAAGAAAAGGATATGTTAGATTCTAAATCTGAAGTTCCTGTGTTAAGTGCGGTTGCACTAGATGGAAAAACTTATCAAATACCCGCTAACTCATCAAAAACTGGTAAAAAAACACTACTTTACTTTTTTGCGCCCTGGTGCAATATTTGTCATTTGAGTATTGGTAACTTAAATATATTACGTGGTCAAATAGATGAATCTGAGCTCGATATTATAATTGTGGCACTGGATTGGAAAAGTAAGCAAGAAGTTGAATTATTTATCGAAGAACACGAATTAAACTATCCCGTGTTACTCGGAACTACCGAGTGGCAAGAGCAATATAAGATCCAAGGTTTTCCAAGTTATTATGTCATTGATCCTGAAGGAAAAGTTTTATCTCACTCCATGGGCTATAGCAGTAGTATTGGTATGTTAAGAAGAACATTATTCAATTAAATTGTGCTATGGTTCTGAAAAAATAACAGCAATAAAGGTATTTCATGCTATCGACTGTCACTAGAAAATGGGCTCTATTTTTGGGCCCTTTAATTGCAATAGTAACAACCATTGCTCTTATTAACATAGGTTGGCCAACTGACCGGGCCCTAACACTTGGCATCACATTAGTAACTGCCATTTGGTGGATATTTGAGCCGATCCCAATACCGGTTACTTCTATGCTGCCCTTGGCATTATTTCCAATTCTTGGAATATTATCCGCCAATCAAATAGGACAATCTTACGGCAGTCCCTTGATACTATTATTACTGGGTGGATTTATTCTATCAACCGCTCTGGTTAAAAATAATGCCCATCTTCGAATCGCCCTCGGTATGGTGAGGCTGTTCGGCCAGAATTCAAAAAGAGGGTTAGT
>JBLHLI010000059.1:0-9359 GCA_047618765.1 Enterobacterales bacterium
TAGTTTAACGATTACTCAGGATATTTAAATGAAAAAGATTCTTATTTTTGCAGCAATACTTATAGTGGTTATTGGTATTCCTGTTATTAAAAAGTATACCGGTAAAGACAAAGATAAAGCGGTAGAAGTAGAACAGGTATCTATGAAAACCATTAAGGCTTCAATTCTGGCTTCTGGACAACTGAAACACGAACTTCAAGTAACACTGACAGCTGAAGTCATTGGCAAAGTCAGCAGCTTATATGTTGAAGAAGGCGACTCTGTAAAAAAGGGTCAACTGTTACTTGAATTAGATGACGAAACGTTTGTTGCTTCCGTTGAACAACAAGAAGCTGCTGTTGATCAACAAAAAGTTACTATTGAAAGACATAAATTGGTTGTCAGTAATATTGGAAAACAACTAAAACGCAAGAGTGAACTTTACAATCAAAAGCTGATTGGTGAAGATGAGTTTGACAGCATCACACATCAATACAATGTTGCAAAAGTGGACTTGAAAGGTAGTTATGAAGTACTTAAGCAAGTTCAAGCTCGTCTTGAACAGGTCAATGATCAGTTATCTAAGACCAAGGTATTGTCCCCCATAGATGGCATCATTACTTCTCTAGATATAAAAGTTGGTGAAACAGCCATATCAGGAACAACTAACATTGTTGGCTCTGGACTAATGACTATTGCAGATCCTAAAAGTATGTTAGCTGAAATCAATGTTGATGAAGCAGATATTGCGAATGTGAGTCTTGATCAAAAAGCTGAAATCATTGCTATAGCTTTCGCTGACCATCCGATAAAAGGCACTGTAGAGGCTATCGCTTCAAGTGCTAAAGTTGCACCTGGTCGTGGAACATTAAGCTTTGCAGTAAAGCTGAGACTGGAGTCTGGTCATGCTATTAATCTGTTGCCTGGTATGAGTTGTCGTGCTGAAGTTTTCACACAAGGTGAACAAAGTTTGTTGGCATTACCAATAAAAGCGATAAAAACTGAAGAAGATAACGATGCAGATATAGTCGAAAACTATGTTTTTGTGTTTAAAGACGGTCTGGCTAAAAAGATCAAAATTAAAACAGGCGTCTCTGATGATACTTACCAGCAAATAAAAGAAGGCTTAGAAGTAGGCGCATCAATTATTACCGGTCCAGATAAAATTCTTCGTCATTTAAAAGATGGTGATTCAGTTGTCTTAGCTGAAGTTGATAGTTCCGATTCCTCGGAAGATGAATAATCTTATGGAACTGATTGCGCTAAAGAATGTTTGTAAATATTACAATATGGGTGATCAAACCGTAAAGGCCTTAGATCATATCGATCTGTCGATTACCAAAAATGAATATATTGCCTTTATTGGCTCATCGGGTTCAGGTAAATCAACAATGATGAATATTTTGGGTTGTCTAGACAAACCCTCTGATGGCACATACCTGTTAAATGGAACTGATGTTTCCTCTTTAACGGCTAATGAGCTGTCAAGAATTCGAAACAGAGAAATTGGTTTTATCTTTCAAAGTTTTAATTTATTGCCTAGAGCCACTGCTCTGCATAATGTGATGCTACCACTGGTATATAAAGGTATACGCTACAGCGAACGAAAGCGACTGGCGATAGAGGTCTTAGAAAAAGTCAATTTAGCTGACAGAATGGATCACATCCCAAGCGAGTTATCTGGCGGTCAGCGACAGAGAGTTGCCATTGCGCGTGCCTTGATAACTAATCCAGCAATACTGCTTGCTGATGAGCCCACAGGAAATCTGGATACACAAACGACTATGGACATTATGGCGCTATTTGATCAACTGCATAATGAAGGTCAGACCATTATCGTGGTTACCCATGAACAGGATATTGCCAACCATTGCCAGCGAGTAGTGACATTAAGTGACGGTAAGGTTGTAAAAGATAAATTAAACTCAAGGGAGGCCGTCAGTGTTTAGTTTAATTGAAAGTTTTCGTAGTGCCATCAGTTCTATAAGAGCCCATGGTTTCAGAAGCTTTTTGACAACCTTAGGTATTATTATTGGGGTTGCATCAACCATTGCTGTAGTTTCGGTTGTTCAAGGACTGAGCTACTCGATCAATCAGCAATTTGAAGGTTTTGGCTCCAACTCAATTTCAATTCGCTCCTATACTCCACGCAGTGAAAGGCTTAAAGGTAAAATTTCCAGAATTACAGCAGATGATGTAGAGAGAATCCGTAAAAATGCAGAAGGCGTGGAATACATAACACCCCAGCTTGGTTCAAACGTTGGTGGTACCAGTGGTATTAAATATAAAGGTAATCAAGCATTCGCCCAGGTAGCAGGTTCAACTTACACCTATCAAAGTGTGTCGAATATTGATATGAAATATGGACGATTTTTATCCTATAGTGATAATCAAACCCGTCGAAAAGTAGTGGTGATTGGTGAAAAGTTGCGTGAGGATCTTGAGCTACCAGCTAATCCTGTTGGAGAGTTTATTAATTTTACCGGTGAATGGTTAAAAGTCATCGGCCTTGCTGATTCCAAAGGTGCTTTCTTAGGCTTCAATCAAGATAACTTTGCAATATTGCCCTATAACACCATGCAAAGTCTCAATGGTAACTTGCGAGAACCCGATATTTTCGTGCAATTGAATCTGAAGGATCAAAATGATTTTGAGGCCATAAAAGCCCGACTAACAAGAATTCTTAGAAAGAGTCATCGTTTAAAAGTTGACCAAGATAATGATTTTAAAATTGAAACAACAGAACAATTGACCTCTGGCATTTCGAATATTATTGATACAATGACCATTGTTCTTGGCGGCATTGTCAGTATTTCGTTATTAGTAGGCGGTATCGGTATCATGAACATTATGCTGGTATCAGTAACCGAACGTACTCGGGAAATTGGCATTTGTAAGGCTATAGGTGCCGAGAGGCATCATATATTACTGCAGTTTTTGATAGAAGCTGTCGTCTTGTCTCTACTCGGTGGTATAGCAGGAATTGCTCTGGGTTATGGATTTGGTGCCCTTGCTGCTGCAGCTATCCCAGGTTTTCCACCGGCAAATGTTCCTCTGTGGGCGGTAGGCTTGGCATTTGGTTTTTCTGCCGGCGTTGGAGTGTTATTCGGAATTTTACCTGCGGCAAAGGCAGCGAATCTCGATCCTATTGATGCCTTAAGATATGAGTAAGTTCTAGCAGACTTGATACTCAGCATTGATAATTCTCCTCCACAGCCTCCTTCCTTTTTTATTGATTAGGATTAGGCTTAGGCTTAGAGAATAGTCATCCAGTATTCATCTGGATAAGTAATTAGCAGTGGTGTATATTTGATTTTGTAATAATTGAATGTTTTTTAACCAATGTGCTGTTACTTCTAACCAAAGTCCAGTAGTTTTACTCAAGCTTTAGGAGTTTTGATAATGCTAATTAATAAATCACTGATACTACTCATGATGTTTATTGCTTCCATTGCCATGGCAGGAGATAGCGAAGAAACCGTAAAAGAAAAAATTGCCCGTGCCATCACAGCAGCCCCTGCAGACATTACAGATAATGCTACCATCATGGATACAGATGGCACTATATTACGTAAAGGAACCAATGGCTGGGTATGCCTGCCGGGTGTCGGCTTGATTCCTGGAGATAAGCATCCAATGTGCAATGATGATGTTTGGATGAAGTGGATGAAAGCCGCTGCAGAAGGCACCGCGTTTTCAACGGCTGTAATCGGTACCTCCTACATGCTTGCAGGTGATGCAATGGTGAACAATGATAATCCTGCAGCTACTGATCCAAATGACGGTGGAGTATGGGTACAGG
Source organism: Enterobacterales bacterium (assembly GCA_047618765.1). Taxonomy (GTDB): domain Bacteria; phylum Pseudomonadota; class Gammaproteobacteria; order Enterobacterales. The sequence continues at coordinate 3,782 of JBLHLI010000059.1, forward strand.
ACGGTCCACATCTTATGATGCTCTTTCCCAATAAGGAAATGATTGCTAATTTACCACGTAATCCCTTTGTCGGTGGACCTTATGTAATGTGGGATAACACGCCTTTAGTACATGTCATGGTGCCTGTTGAGGCAAAAGTAGACCCTAAGAAAAAGCCAAAATAAAGCTCTACTTATAAACGAAAGTATCAAACCAAAAGACCTCCTGATGGAGGTCTTTTACATTTCAATATAGAACATACTGTCTACACCAGATTTACATTCTCTAGGCAATTTTCTTCAGCCAATATTTAGGTTTTAATATTGGCATTTAAACGAAATAAATTTGTCGGATCGTACTGCTCTTTTATCTTCGCCAAGCGTTGATAATTGCCCTGATAATTATTATTAACTATAGCAGCAGATTGCTCATCGACTTCATTGGCATACCAGCCATGAGTAAAGGGTTCTAAGTGACTCCATGACTTTTTAACCGCCTGCACATGGCTGCTTCTATCCTCATTCATCGGCCATGATACCGTTGTAAACATATTGGATATGGCATAACGATGAGCAAATGCAGTTTCATTAGTCGCTACTCTATTAATTGCTCCTCCTGAATGTTGCCAGAAGATTGAAGTACCTCGTTCAGGCACTGCTTTAAAAGCATCGAGGACTCCGTCTATTAATTTGTCAGGAAATGTATTGATAAAGCCTGACTTAAGATAAGATCCTGTACTCCTTGGATCGGTGTCATCCCAACGTCTCTGTAGTGCCACATAATCCACAGGTCCGATAGTATCTTTAATTGCTTTTCCTGCTTTTCGAATGGGTGCCAGCACTTTTTCAGCATTGGCCTTAGGACCAGAGTAGCAAGCATGTAATAAAATAATACCATCAGTACTGCCGGCTGCAGATGACATTCCCATATCAAGATATAACTCATCAGGTGCAGTTGCTGCATAGTCCGCATAAAACTTAAGCACATTGCGCGCCTCAGAAAGAGGGAAAATGACACTACCTCCAATGACTTCTCTTTGCATTTTGTGCAGGTTAAATTCAAACCCTGCTACAACTCCAAAGTTACCACCGCCACCTCGAACTGCCCAGTAAAGGTCCGGGTTTTGCTCCGCACTTGCGTGGCGTAATTTACCGTCTGCTGTGACTATATCGACGGCTTTAACATTATCAAGAGCAAGACCGAAGCGCCTAGCTAAGCGCCCAAAGCCTCCTCCCAATGTAAGGCCGCCAACACCAGTGTGAGAGACTGTACCTGCTGTGGTAACGAGTCCATGTGCCATGGACTCGTGGTCAAGCTCTCCTAATAGGCTACCACCAGCAATATAGGCAGTCTTTGAATCTGTATCTATTCTTGAGCTTCTAAACGTTGATAAGTCAATTTGCATACCTTTTTCACAGGTCGACTTTCCAGAGAAGCTATGGCCTCCACATTTAACAGCAACTAATAGATTTCGCTCCCTTGCAAAGGTAATTGCATTCATTAAATCTGATGCACCTGTCGGTTGAACGATGAGGGATGGATGTTTATTAATACTTGGATTTAATACTTTTCGGGCAATGTCATAACCACTTTGACCTGGTAATAACAATTGTCCACGAAGGCTATCACTGAGCTCTTTGAGGGCAGCTTTCTCAAGCGTCAGTTCAACGCCTTCCCCTGTAACTGCTATTGCATCAGAGGTTGCCTTACTCATCTTTTTCACTGAAGCTAGTAAAGTACTTGAAGGTAGAGTTGCAACAATTGCTGCAGCCACTGAAGAACCAATAAATTCTCTGCGTTTCATAGACTAATTCCTTTAATTGAATTTTGAATAATTAGAGCTTATTAAAAGAGTAGACTATAAATTTGCAGGCTGCATAATATTTTTCCTTACTTTGATAATTTGATTAATTCCATAAAAAGGCCCACAAAAGTGGGCCAGTTAGCTATCTTTTAAAACTGTATTACTAGGGTTTACTTAACTGTATTTCCATGAATATCTAGCACAATTGGTTCACCATAACCGAGATCTTTCATTCTAGAAAGCTGAGTTTCTGCGTCGCCAACAACCAGATAAATCATCTGTTGTTCATCTAAGTGTTTAGTAATTATATTATGTATACCTTCAATAGTTACCTGCTGAACATATTCTTGCTGCTGTTCAATGTAATTACTATTTAATTCAAATCGAGTCATTTGTTGCAACATACCCAGTAATTGACTCAAGGTTTCAAAACGACGTGAATTACCCTTTAAAGTCATATTTTTTGCAACATCCAAATCCTCTTTTGTATAAGTTGCTTGATAGTTACTAATTAGGTCCTTGAATATCTGTAATGATTCAAGGGTAACGTTCGCTCTAACCTGTGACGCAGCAATAAAAGGCGACTGTAACTTACTTTGTTGAATATAAGAATAAGCTCCATAGGTATAGCCCTTTTGTATTCTCAATGTTTGAGCAAGACGTGCACTCATGCCCCCGCCAAGTCTTCTGTTTGCGAACTCTAATGCATAGGAATCAGCATCTGTACCAGACAGTGTTGTTTTACCTACATAGATTGCTGATTGTTTAGCACCAGGTAAGTCGATAAAAAATAACTTAGGTTTAGTGACATTACTCACAGTAGGTAATTCAGGTATTGAAACCTTTTCACCTACCCATGCCTTTAACTCCAAAAGTGCAGTTTTTACAGTTTGTTGATCAACTGCACCAACAATCTGAAAATCAGCATTTTTAGGTGAAATATTAGCTTTATAAAATGATTTAACATCATCAAGAGTGATGTTAGTAACTGACTTTTCGTTACCACCAAAAGCAGAACCGGAGATATGCTTATCGCCAAACAATGTTTTCCTAAAAGCATTTGATGCAATTGTATTTGCATTACCCTGCCCTTGTTTGATTCGTGTTAATCGTGTTGACTTTAAACGCTCGAATTCAGTTGCATCCCAGCGTGGTGACAATAGCATTTCTTTCATCAATTTGATGGTAGCGTTAAAGTTTTTAGATAAGGTCGCACCACTGAGCGTGATATTATCTCTATCTGCTGACACACTAAGACTTGCACCTAATAAGCCAATTGCCTCTTCAAGTTGTTTTGGTGTTTTATCAGCGGTACCTTGATTCATTAACTCAGCCATTAAATTAGCTGTACCTACTTTTTCTAAATTATCCAACATCTGACCGCCGGAAATCTGCAAGCTGAATGCTATCATTGGTATTTCATTCTGTTCAATACCGTATAGCTTAATGCCATTTTCCATGGAATCTTGCCAGATACTAGGTACTTGCAAAGTAGGTAGTTGAGTTAGTACAGGCTCACTTCTGTCGTTTTTCGTAGGCGTGATGTCATATTTTATATCGTCATTTTCAGTAAACTTTTCCTCAGCATTCTGCTTAATAATTTCTTCAACGACATCAGCTTTTTCTGAGCCGGTTAACACCAACTCTTTTTGTTCTTTAGGGACGAAACTGGTTATAACGGCAGATTTACCTTTAATATACTTATTATATACACCCATGATATCTTCAGCTGTAACCGCTGTAATATTCTCTATATCTTTTTTAAGAAAATCGGGTGAGCCAGCATATTCATTATAGATACCCATTTGCAAAGCTTTATTAAGAACACTTTCAATATTAAAGTAAAAAGCAGTTTCAGTTTCAGCCTTGTATTTAACCAATTGATTCTCTGTAAATCCTGATTTTTCAAACTCTAATAAAGATTGCTGAATTGAGCTATATATATCGTCTAGACTGGTGTTGGCATTGCCACGCACACGAATTGTAAAACTTCCTGCAACTTCGTCAGAACGATTGTAAGCAGATACAGAGGGTGCCTGCTTTTTCTGCTCAACAATGACTTTGTATAGTGCTGCATTTTTACCGTCTGATAACATATTACCCAAAGCATCTAGAGCGTAGGCATCTTTATGATATTGCTGAATTGTTGGAAACGTCATCCTGATTTCTGGTAACTTAGCAAAATTGTCCAGATGAAACAGTTTTATATCTTCAGTTAAAGTAACAGCTTGGGGTTTTATGGGGGACATTTTTGAACCCGCTTTAATTTCACCAAACCAATATTCTACTTTAGCTTTTGTCTCTTCAAAATCTATATCGCCTGCTATCACCAATGTAGCATTGGAAGGTACATAGAATTTTTCATAAAACTCTCTAACGTCTTTCAACGTTGCACTTTGTAAATCTTCAAGATCGCCAATTACGGTCCAGTTATATGGGTGTAATTTAGGATAAAGAGCTTTGCGAATTACATGACCGCTGTGTCCATAGGCTCTGTTATCAACACGTTGTCTTTTTTCATTTTTAACAACTTGCTTCTCTCGCTCGAGAGTACCCTGATCAACAGTATTAATCATATAACCCAATCGGTCTGAGTCAATCCACATTAATTTATCAAAAGCATCTTTAGGGACAACTTCATAATAAATAGTGCCATCACTCCAGGTACCGCCGTTTCGAGTACCGCCAAGTTCTGGTATTAATTTTCGATTAGAACCTTTTGGTACATTTTCAGAATCATTGAATGACATATGCTCAAAGAAGTGTGCAAAGCCTGTTTTCCCTGGAGCTTCACGGTTTGAGCCAACGTGAACAATGGTGGCCATAGCAACAATTGGATCAGATTTATCTTGGTGTAAAATGACTTTTAAACCGTTAGCTAACTCATACTTTTCATAGTTAAGATCAAGGTCAGAGTCTTTGCTCTCAGCTGATAATGCAGTTTTTTCTGTTGCTTCATTCAACTTGCTCGATTGAGACTTTTCATTAGTATTATTGTCTGTACAGCTACTCAATCCGATTGCCATAAATAAAGCTAAACTTAGCACCGTTTTCTTGTTATTCATTTTAGTTCCTCAGTGATGAGCGATAAATTAATCGGTCATTCTAGATACATTGACAGGATTATCCAGTAAAAGAATGTAAGTAATTTAACTGGAGTTATCATTAATTAAATTATATTTAAACTTTATTTAGCTAGCTCAACCAATCCCTGTCTAAAAATGTTAATAAAGCGGTTAACATTTAGTTTAGAGAAAACAATAGGAGGCTTTATTTTTAAAACATTATAACCTGGGCCCTCACTACTCATTAAAATTGAATTCTCTTTGAAATACTCGATAAGCCAATTCATTTGTTTAGTAGCAGGTTGCTTTGTTACTCTATCTTCAACTAATTCAACACCAATAAATAATCCGAGTCCCCTGACATCACCGATTAGTTGAAACTCAGTTTGCAATTGCCTTAGTTTGTCCATGAAATACTGGCCAATGGTCAAAGCATTTTCCATCAACTTTTCTTCTTCGATCACATCCAATACAGCTGAACCAATGGCACAGGAAACGGGGTTACCACCAAAGGTATTAAAGTATTCCATGCCATTAACAAAGGCATCAGCAATTTCCTTTGTCATGATCACTGCAGCCAGAGGATGACCATTACCAATTGGCTTGCCTAGCGTCAATATATCGGGCACAACATCTTGGGTTTCAAATGCCCACATGGAAGTACCCACTCGGCCAAAGCCCACTTGCACTTCATCTGCAATACAGACACCGCCTGCAGCCCGAACCTTTT
>JBLHLI010000060.1:0-9346 GCA_047618765.1 Enterobacterales bacterium
ATGCGATCAACCATTTCCTCTTTACTAATTATAGCTTTATTAGGTCTATGACCACAGCGCTTTGCTGCCACCTGATCCTCAATATGTACAGCTCCTGCACCTGCCCTTGTAAATTCTTTAATCGTTCGACCGATATTAAAAGCACTACCCCAACCCGTATCGATATCACAAAGAAGAGGAACATCGGTGGTGGCTGTTATACGACGAACGTCTTCAAGGACATCAGTCATACCTGTCATACCTAAATCAGGTAAACCATAGGATGCATTCGCAACCCCTGCTCCTGACAAATAAATTGCTTTGTAACCCACTTCAGTTGCCATTCTCGCTGTATAAGCATTGATAGTACCCATTACCTGCAATGGAGCGCTATTGTTTACTGCATCTCTGAATCGGTTCCCAGCTGTTTGTTTAATACTCATCTCAAACCTCGTTTATCAATTAATAGAACTACTAATAAGATAGTTCCTTTTTAGCTGAACTGATCATATACTGGAAAAAATCAACTTACTTATTAATAAATGACTAATTATGTCGAGCAAAGGACAATCTTGGAAAAAATTTAAACCCAGACTAAGTGTTTTTGAACACTTACCTACTGCTGTATTTATGAAAGCGAAAGAGTTACCCCCTTTTAGCATGGTTGAAGAACATACCCATGACTGGGATCAATTAGTCTATGCCGTTGAAGGTGTACTTGAAGTCCGCAGTAATGGAGGAAATTATATTATTCCAACCCAACAGGCTGTTTGGATTCCTGCTAATAGTGAGCACAGTATTTCAACGATCAATGGCGCTCAATTAAGAAGTGTTCATTTAGACAAGTCCTTAGTAAAGAGCTTTGGACAAGATATTCGAGTTTTAAAGGTTAACAGTTTAGTAAGAGAAATTATTAATAGAGCATCAAGTTTTGAATTTAACGCTGACATGGACGAGCAACAAAAGCGCTTATTGGCAGTACTCGTTGATCAAATTAACTTACTCGACATTGTTGCCCTAGGTTTACCCTTATCAACCGATCCTTTGATTCTTCCAATCTTAAACTGGCAGCAGGCTGATCCTTCAAGCTCAAAAAGTCTAGATGAATGGTCAAAAGAACTAGGCGCCAGCAGTAAAACCATATCCAGAAGATTTAATGCTAAGTTAGGCATGAGCTATAGTCATTGGAGAGAAAGGTTAAAACTGCATAATGCGATACATTGGTTAAATGAGAAACGACCTGTTACACAAATTGCCTTGGAATTAGGTTATGAGTCGTTACCTGCTTTCATCCATATGTTTAAACGTAATATGGGTGTCACTCCAGGTAAATTTAGTGATTATTAATAATTAACTTTTCATAGATTCATCGGGTATAAACTATGATAACCTTGCAACCTCTCAAAGATCGGAATATTTCCATGTCAATTCAATACCAACAGTATCCAGAACTATCTATCGAGCAACGTAATCGATTATTCTCTCATTATGCCGATAGGGTTGGTGCATTTCTTTTTGATAGTGGCAAAGGTCATTCTGATTTAGAGTGTGAGTCAGCTGATGAGAATGCTCGATATGACATTATTGCTGTTGAACCGATTGACATAATAACCGGGAAAAATGAAGATATTGACAACCCACTACAATACTTCAAAGAGCAACTACAAAATATTTCACAAGACACTATTCCCGAGGAGTTAAAATACCTTCCCTGCATTGGCGGTCTATTTTATGCTCTGTCTTACGAGCTCGGTAAATATTATGAAAAACTTAGCTCTATGGCCGTTGATGATTTACAACTCGCTGATTACTTTGCTGGGATTTATGGCTCTATAATAATCATCGATCGAATAAAACATTGTAGTTTTGTTATTTGTAGTGATGAGCGACAACTTAGTTTGTATCAAGAACTAAAGATGAAAATGATAGAAGTTCTGAGCAAAAATGAAACTACAGAGCAATCCTTTAACTTAAAATCCTTTAACTTGGAATCAGAGTGGCTAGCCAATTTCACTGAAGCAGAATATGCAACTGCCTTCAACCGAGTAAAAGAATACATTCGAGCTGGTGATTGTTACCAAGTTAATTTAGCACAACGGTTTATGGCGAGTTGTTCTGGAAATTCATGGGCTGCTTATTTAAAACTGAGTGCGGCAAATCAAGCTCCCTTCTCTGCTTTTATAAACACTGGAGAAGCAGATATTTTAAGCCTATCGCCAGAACGATTTATTAAACTTCAAGACAAGTTTGTGGAGACAAAACCCATCAAAGGAACTCGTCCTAGAGGATTAACTCCCGAATTAGATAAACAGCTTGAAGATGAATTAGTTAATTCTAAAAAAGATCAGGCAGAAAACTTAATGATTGTTGATCTGATGCGTAATGACCTAGGTCGCTCTTGCTCACCGGGTTCGATTAAAGTTCCTGAGCTCTTTAAATTAGAAAGTTTTCATTCAGTTCATCATCTTGTAAGTACCATCCAAGGCCAGTTGGATGATTCAGAAGATGCATTTTCTTTAATGGCGCATTGTTTTCCAGGGGGCTCAATAACTGGAACGCCTAAAATTAGAGCAATGAATATTATTGATGAGCTTGAACCACATCGACGTAGTTATTACTGTGGTTCACTTGGCTACATTGATAAACGTGGTTACATGGATAGTAACATTAGTATTAGGACACTTGTGCGAAAAGACGATAAACTCTATTGTTGGGCAGGTGGTGGCTTAGTTAGTGAGTCTCAACAGGCTGCTGAATATCAAGAAACATTTGATAAAGTTAGTCGCATATTACCTATTTTAGAATGAATATTAAACACATAACAAATCTCTTACCAAAACTCAATCAGCCTTGTGAAACCCCTGACCCGAAAGATCACTTAAAGGCTTCAGCTGTTTTATTGATATTGCATCTTGTTGATAACCATTGGCATTTGCTGTTCACTAAAAGAGCTGAGCATTTAAAACATCATGCAGGCCAAATCAGTTTTCCTGGTGGCCGTTATGAAGACCATGATACTGATCTCATCGATACAGCTATTCGTGAGACAGAAGAAGAAATTGGCATAATCAAACAAATACCAAGCGTTATTAGCCAACTTGAAAATCATCCAACAATCACTGGCTATAGAATTTATCCTTTTGTAGCACTCATTGAAATGCTCCCTGATCTAATCATCGATAAAGGTGAAGTTGATGATATTTTCAGCGTACCTTTAATCTATTTGATGAACAAAGCTAATCAACAATTAGAAGCTGTCACTTATAACAATGTTAATTATGATGTGCATAAAATAATTTGGCAGGATAAAGTGATATGGGGAGCTACCGCGAGAATGGTGGTTAACTTATCTAACTACATTAGTGCCGATGAACTGCCTCCGCTTGATCCGTCGAATGTTGATGAGTAGAGTTGAGCATCTGAAAGGATGTACTGAGAACAAAAAGCCCCGCAAGGATAATTATTAATGCTGCAAATTGTCGAATCACCGGCTGCTTAACTAAGGTCGTTATTCTTCCTGCACCTACTGTAACGGGCAACATCGCTGGTAGTGTTCCAAGTCCAAATGCTAGCATTAGCAAGCCTCCTTCTAAGGCACTTCCCGCTGCTATAGACCATAGTAAAATACTGTAAGTTAATCCACAAGGTAACCAGCCCCATAAGAAACCTAGGCTATAGGCTTGTCTAAAATTTTCCACAGGTAACAAGTGTTTTGATAATGGCGCAATTTTTTTCCACAGTGGAATACCCATTTTTTCTATCATTGTAAAGAAAGGAAATAGTCCTGCTAGATAAAAACCTAAACCAACCATAAATAGAGCAGAGAATAAACGTAGGTAGGTAGCAATGTTTTTAAGCACTTCTGATTGCGTTAAAATATCACCGAATGAGCCTGCAATAAAACCAGCAATAAAGTAACTGCTTATACGACCTACTTGATAGAATAGTGCTGTGATAGTTGGTTTCTTGAGACTCTCTGATTGCTTCAAACTCATTCCTAAAGCTGAGGCAATACCACCGCACATACCGACACAATGTAGGCTACCGAATAAGCCTGCGATTAATGCTGAGAAGAGCATCGTTTCAAATGTCATAAATATGTATTCTTATAAGATTTACCAGCTGATTTAGCGTTTTATTTAGTCTTTTACTCATCCTATGAATTATCTTTTAGCTTATCTTTGGGATTATCTTTTAAACTACCATTTGATATTTTATTGGAACTATCAGTTGATGGAGCTGTTGGATTTTTTTTGTTTTGTTGGTGATCATCAATAACTATTTTTAATGCCGGACTTTCCATGTCATCAAACTGGTTATGACCAATAGCCCAAAAGAAAAAGGCAACGGCTATAATCAAAAATAAAATAGCTATAGGTAATAATAAATAAAGGACACTCAAACTTTTTTCCTAGTTAATCGCATAGCATTTAATACTACCACTAGTGAACTCAATGACATACCAATAGCAGCAAGCCAAGGCGACAATAAACCACTCACCGCTAATGGAAGGCCTAGTGAATTATAAGTTAAGGCCCAGAACAAATTTTGTTTAATGATTTTTCGCACTGCAACAGAAGTGTCAATGGCATCATTCACAATAGACAATTTTTCCCCTAACATAATGATATCTGAGTTTACTTTAGTAATATCTGTAGACTTTGCAATGGCAAAGGAAACCAAAGACGCAGCCATAGCAGGACTATCATTGATACCATCGCCAATCATGGCAGCTTTCTTACCAGAGTCTTGAAGTTGTTTGATGTAGTCTAATTTTTGTATTGGAGTTTGTTCAGCTTTAAAATATTTAAAATCTAATTCCTTAGCAAGTTGTCGAACATTATCTTCCCTATCACCACTGAGTAAATGTACAGTTAAACCACGCTTTTTTAAACCTTCTACAGTTTTAAGAGCATCAACTCTGACTTCTGTTTCTATGAGGACCCTAGCTTGGCAACCTTTATCATCTAACAAAAACAGTACAAGTTGACCAACTTCAATATTCGGTATCTCAACCGAAAAATGAGAATCATTTAACAAAGCTTCATTACCAAATTGCCATACCTTTCCATTAATGGTAGCGGTTAAACCTCTTGATGGGATAATGCATAGTTTTTCTGCTAATAAACTATTTTCTTTTCCATCATCAACTTCAGCAATATTTTGAAAAGCGGTAGCAACAGGATGCTCAGAACCACTTTCGATACTATGAATAATCTGTAAAATATTTTCATTAGATAAATCAGAATAATTGCATAATGAAACTATTGAAAATCTTCCGGTGGTAAGAGTTCCTGTTTTATCAAAAACAATATCCGTTAACTCACTAAGACTGACTAAAGCAGAAGTTTTATTAAGTAAAAGTGATTGTTCCGAAAGCTTTCCAAGACCTGCCGTTATTGCAACAGGAGTTGCCAGTGAAAGTGCACAGGGACAGGTAACAACTAAAACAGCTAAGACAGTACTTAAGAGTTGGGTACTGTCAATGAAGTACCAATATATAGCTGTTAAGGTCGCGAGCAGTAAAACAGAAACTACAAAATAACTGGCAACTTTATCGGCAATTAACTGAATTGAAGGTTTAGACGTTTGTGCTTTTTGAAGTAAATTAATGATACCGGCTAGAGTCGATTCGTTAGCTGGTGATAGCACTTCAATATTAATGACATCTCCTCTATTGATAGCTCCGGCCGCAACTTTATCACCAACAACTTGATGCATTGGAATAGCTTCGCCTGTCAAAAAGGCATTATCAATACTTGTTTCACCGGTTGTAATAACTGCATCACAAGGTATCTGTTGACCCGGTTTAACAACTAATATATCTCCAACACAAACATCCTCAAGCAAGACTCTATTGGTTTTACCTTCAGATAAAAGCATTGCTGTTTCAGGTTTAGACTTTAACCGTTCTTCTAAAACTCTTCCCGTTTTATGTACTGCTATCATTTGTAAATATCGACCGCTAAGCAAGAAAAAGACAAACATGCTTACTGAATCAAAATAAACTTCACCCTGACCATTGAGCGTAGTGAATAAACTTGCTGTCCATGCAGAAAATATTGCAATGGTTACAGGAACATCCATATTAACCGTGGCATTTTTTAATGCTTTACCGGCTGATAAATAAAACGGACTTGCACAGTAGAATACTACTGGCGCTGATATCAACAGACTAACCCATCGTAGCAATATGAAGGTTGATTCACTCATCTCTTGATTTACATCGAGATAAAAACCTAAGCTATACATCATCACCTGCATCATTCCAAGACCTGCAACTATTAATCGTTTTAATGCAGATTTTTTCTCATCAATAAAATGTTGTTCACGCAGTTTTTGGTCATAGGGTTGGGCTTGATATCCCAATTGATTGATTGCTTCTAAAATAGCACTCAGGCTGATTAACTTTGGATCCCAAGTAATCGACGCTCTACTAGTAGATTGATTTATGATGATAGCTGAGACGCCTTCTAAAGCGAAAATTCTTGATTCAATTAACCAACTACAGGCTGAACAGACAATTCCATTAATCATCAATGCAATAGCATTATGATCTTCTGTGGATGTTACATACTTTTTAAGAATTTTTTCATGATCGTAAAATTCAAACTGATCGAGTTCTGTTGGGACATTTCTGGGAGAGGTCTCTGGTAGTCTTTCTCTAAACTGATAATAATCACCAAGGCCGAGGTCGATAATTGATTCACAAACAGCCTGACAACCTGGGCAACACAGGTACTCAATATTGCCATTAACAGAAAGTGGATATTGATATTCCATAGGATTGCTAAGACCACAATGGAAACAGGATTTAGCTGGGCTAGACATTAATCGTTTTAGTACAGATTCGGTGCTAGATGAACTGAATTTATACCTGTACTAATTTCTGATTTTATCATCCATTTATCTTCTTCAAATAATCGCAAATACCAACGCCCTGTAATCAACTGTTCAGACTTTGTTTGATAACTACCGTCTAATTGCAGATGTAAAACAACAGTAAAATCTTTTTTACTGTCAGCAGGATGTACCCAAGCTAAGGTTAAGAATTCAACCTTTGGTGAAGCATTATCAAATTTAAGATATAGACGATTATCGGGCATTCTTTTAAGTAATGCTGAATAACCTAGAGTTGCTGCCTGTTTTTGTTTATAAATCTTAAAATTAATCGCCTTACCTTCATTATAATAATCATCATAAACAAGACTGTCAGCATTTTCAAAGGCAATAAAAACCGTAATGGTGCCAGCAATTACTGCTGAAGCAGGGAAGAAAATAATAAACCATGGCCAAAATTGCTTATACCAAGGCTTTATTAATTCGTTGTTTGATATGAGATTATTCATTAAATTCTGTTCTTTAACTTATCGTTTTTAGATTAGGGATGTTAACTTATAAATCTGCTGAAGGCGCTAAAAATCGACTCTCAGATTCAGTTATTATACTAGGATCACTTTTAGATATAGTATGAAATAATATTGTTGTACTAGTCTTTTTTAGAATCTCAGGATCCACCTGTAATCGCACAGGAACCGTCATTATACCTCCTGATTTGACAACCACTTCTTTCTTTCCAAGGAAGTTTATGAGCTCTAACCCAGAGGTTGAGATGGTATAAGTCATCTCTTTTTGTGACATATTCAATATTTTAATACTGTACACATTCTCAATTAATCCATCGACTGTGTAAGTATAAAGACTACTTCGATCACGAATAATATCGGTTTCTAATGGAATACGATTTTTTAGAGATACAATAAAAGCTACGAAAATAGATAATAAGACAAAAGCATAGAGCACCGTTTTGGGCCTGATGACGTTTTGACCTTTACCAGCATCCTCATTATCGGTCGTGTATTTAATCAGACCCGTAGGATAATTCATTTTCTTCATCACTGAATCGCAAGTATCTATACAGGCCGCACAAGCAATACATTCATATTGAAGACCTTCTCTAATATCAATACCTGTCGGGCAGACATGTACGCATTGTTCGCAATCAATACAATCACCCAGACCTTTTAACTTATATTCAGTATCTACTTTCTTTCTAGAACCCCTAGATTCTCCACGATTTTTATCATAGGCGATAATCATAGTGTCTTCATCAAACATAGCGCTTTGAAAACGCGCGTAGGGACACATATAAATACAAACCTGCTCTCTTAACCAACCGGCGTTTCCGTATGTTGCAAAAGAATAAAACAGAATCCAAAAAGCTTCCCATCCACCAAAAGAGAAATCACTTAAAGCTAGGGTCAATTCACGGATAGGACTAAAATAACCAACAAAAGTAAAACCGGTAAATAGTGCAAAAGTGAGCCAACAAAAATGCTTAAATGACTTGATCCACACCTTTCGAACTGACCAAGGAGATTTATCAAGCTTCAGGCGTTTATTACGATTGCCTTCAATGACTCGTTCAATCCATAAAAAGGTTTTAGTCCAGACTGTTTGCGGGCATGCAAAGCCACACCACAGTCGCCCCGCCACAGAAGTAAAAAAGAACAGTGTTAAGGCCGCTATGATTAATAGCCAAGAAAGATAAATGAAATCTTGTGGCCAAAGTGTTAAACCAAAATAATGAAACTTACGCGCCGGCATATCGAAAAGAACTGCTTGATTGCCATTCCAGGTGATCCAAGGAAAGCCGTAATAAAGGCCGAGTAAGATTGAAGCCGATATAAGGCGAAAATTCGCAAAAACACCCGTACTTTTGCGAACATAAACATGGGGAGCTTTGGCGTATAAGCTAGTCGGATTTTTGACCTTTAAGCTATCAGATGAATCTACTGAAACGTCAATTTTTAGCTTGTTCATGTCAAAAGCTACTTCTCTCTACTAGTTTACTTAATTGCTAAGTGAGTAAATATAGGCTGTTACTAAATGAATTTGCTCAGCAGTTAAAATATCTTTATGTGCTGGCATAACACCAGAGCGACCCTTACTGATAGTATTAGCAATGGCCTTTTCAGAACCACCATATAACCATACACCATCGGTTAAATTTGGAGCGCCTAATAGTGGATTGCCTTTAGCTTCAGGTCCATGACAAGCTGCACAAAACATGAATTTTGCTTTACCCGTTTCTGCATCACCTTCTTTACTATTACGGTCTGATAAAGACAGTACATAAGCAACTATATCTTTTAGGCCCTGTTCATCAAACATTGCAGCTGAAGCTGGCATCATGCCTGTTCGACCATTCGTAATTGAATGCTTAATATCATTAGGCGTTGAACCGTATAACCAATCATTATCGGTTAAATTTGGATAACCAGAAGCTCCACGAGCATCTGAACCATGACAGGCAAAACAGGTATTAGCAAAAATACGTTGTCCCATGATGACCGCTTTTTCATCG
>JBLHLI010000061.1:0-9211 GCA_047618765.1 Enterobacterales bacterium
TAGTTGATCATTAAAACTATTTTTTAAAGGCTAACTGATTTAAGCTCCTTAACCAGCCTATACCCACGGGTAATTCAATTATAAATGTAACCTAATTAATGGTTAATATTTTGACGGCTATGGTTCTGATTACGACAAAAAATAAATGGTTGAGCTCGGCGCATATGGAGAATTATCTGACGCATCGGGTATTTAACCTTGTCTGTCAGACTGTATAATCCGCATCCTAAGGAGATTCTCATGTCATTATTAAATTCTTTACCGGAAAATTCTGGAATCATTATTTGCGGTCATGGTAGTCGAGCGAAAATCGCTGAAGAAGAGTTCAGCCTGCTGGCCACAGGGTTGCGTGCTAGGTTCCCTAACCTAGAGGTTGAATATGGCTTTTTGGAATATTCATCACCCAATATTCATATGGCGTTGGATCGTTTGATAGCAAAAGGTATTACTAATATCTACGCGGTGCCCGGTATGTTGTTTTCAGCGACCCACGCGCAAAATGATATTCCGTCGGTATTAATTACTTATATGCAAAAAAATCCTGCACTTACCATCAAGTATGGTCAGGAACTTGGCTTGCATGACGAAATGATCATGGCCTTTCAGCATAGAATTATGGAAGCTGTCGACCTAGCCGAAATGCCAAAAGCTGGTGATTTATACGACACTATGCTGGTGGTTGTGGGTAGGGGTACGTCTGTTGCACTAGCTAACGCAGAGGTGACCAAGCTAACCCGCATTGTGGCAGAAAATATGGGTTTTGGTTGGTGCGAAACAGTATACTCTGGCGTCACTTTCCCTTCAGTTGGTCGGGGTTTAGAGATGGCATTGAAACTTGGGTTTAAGAAAATAGTGGTGGCCCCATATTTTCTTTTTTCAGGCAAGTTAATTGGCCGTATTCACGCTTATATTGAGAAGGTTGCCGTTGATCACCCAGACGTTAGCTTCCATGTGGCGGATTACCTGCGTGATCAGTCTCACGTGATTAATACCTTTGTTGAGAGAATTGAAGAAACAGTGTCTCAATCTGCTGTTAACGATGGTCTTATGGAAAAGTTTCAATCCAGATTGGCTGCCGGTGAAGTTACGGTTCATCATCATCATGCCGAATTCCAGCCAGAGGTTGAAGCTGATTCTGAAGCTCATGCACACAGCCACGAACACGGGCATGACCATAGTCATGGACACGGACACGGACATTCTCACCAAAAGGATGAAGGGCATAGCCATTCTGGGCATGGGCATAGCCATGCACCTTACCGGCACATTGCTCATCCACATGGGCCTAGAACAATGATTGATGAAAATGTTTGCTGTTGTTTCATGAGCCAGTTCCCTCAAGCTGTTGTTGATGAGGAACGTGCACTTAGGTTGGCATTAGGTAAGCAAGTTGTTGATCAAATCCCTCAATGTAAGGTGAAGTAGCCACTAGTTGGAAGCGTGAGCTGTTGGTGGTGCGCCTGTTGGAGATAGTGGCAGAAGTAACAACAAAGGTTGCGCACTTAGTTGAGCCCACAGAGGCACAGAGGGCTTTAGTTGATGTTTGCGTACCAATAAAGCCTAGCCTTTGAAAGGGGTTAGGCAGCTCATTTTTTGAGTTAATCAGGGTGATTCAGTAAGTCTGTTAGTGACGTTGATTTGTGTGATGACGTTTAATAATAAAACTCTAGTTTGGAGACAGACACATCTGCAGCAAAATCACGTCCATAAGCGACGATAGCAAATGTTCTTATGTTTTTAGAGTATAAGGTTGAATTAAGCGAACGCTTACGTTTAAATTGCTCAAAAGGTAAGTCAATTACTTGCCAGTTAGTATCTGCCTTAAAAGAAGCTGAATAATAATCTGAATAAGACCGGGTCTCATTGGTTCGAATGAAAATATTATAAGTTTCGCCATTGCCTCGTACGTTTAGACGAACACCACGAAGTGCTTTGCCGTTCTTTTCCGAAGTAGCAAATGAAACTCCTGAGCGTAATTGGATAAAGCCACCATTATTTCTTGTGCTTACATTGCCAGTGAGTCTAGCAAAAGATAGATCGCCATCCTGCTCAAGAGTCACCTGGCCACTGGATACCCCACCCATTGTTTGGTCACTGATATATTGCCAGTATTTACCACTGTCACTACTAAATGGAAAGCTAAGGTCTTCTTCATTTGCAGCAGCCACAGGTGTAAGAATTAATAACATTATAAATAGAACCTTTTGCATAATAGAGTGACATGTCAATTTAATCATAGTAAAACCCCACTATCGGTTAATATGTGCTGATATCATCTGGCCCTAGTTACCTAGAGACAAGGTACCTGTCAGGTGTATAAATGGATGTATGAATCGTTATGCAGGTCACTATTATAATGCCGCTTACAGGGTAAGTTACATACCAGACACAGGTGCTAACGCCTTCACGCGCCTCAATGTTTCAACTAACAGTTGAGTTTGCACTGTGTGGCAGGTTAACTCAACGTCTTAGATTTGGATTTTTGCTAAAATAATTAACAATCGACCTGAACATCCATAGACACCCAGTCTGATTTATCGACTAGTGCTAAAGTTGTTTCAGTTAATGTAGATAAACACCATGTAGCCCTAAAGTAGCGCTACACTTAGCCACTTGTCTCAACCTCCAGTTCAGGAAGGTCAACATAGAAGGTGGTTCCCTTGCCTACCTTGGAGGTATAGTGTATTCGACCATCATGCCCTTCGACAATTTGCTTGGCGATGTTCAAGCCAAGGCCAGAACCGCCTCTTTGGCGTTCTTTTGAGGCATTTGTTTGTGTGAACTTGTCAAAGATGGTTTTTCGGGCCATTTCTGGAATGCCACAGCCATCGTCCTTTACCACCACACGAAGGCTTTCGAGATGACGAACGACAGAGGCTTCGACTTGCCCACCGCTTGGTGAGAACTTTACTGCGTTAGATAAAAGGTTGCTCATGACCTGCATCAAACTATCATAGTCACCATTGACCCATAATGGCTCGTCGGCTCCAGAGTAGGCGAATGTTACGTCGTATTCGTTGCCGTAGCCAGCATTAGCCACAAGTGATTGTTGCAGCAGTGCGGATAGGTTTACAGTTTTTTTGACTAAATTTTCCTTACTAGATTCGAGTTTCTCTAGATCCAATATCTTGTCGATAAGGTTATGTAATCGGCCTGTATTATCATAAGCGATGTCGAGTACTTGGTGGCGCTTTTCTGGGTTATTATCTAATACTCCGGATAGAACAATGCCAAGGGCTCCTTTGATTGAGGTCAAAGGTGTACGTAATTCATGGCTAACAGTGGAGATGAATTGCGCTTTAGCTTTGTCGGTTTCATGTCGAATGGCGTCTTGCCCATGGCGTAGCCTATTTTGTTCCGTGATGTCCTGTCCTACCCCTAGCATGCCAACGATTTGGCCTTCTGCATCACGCCGTGTGGTGGAGCTAAGGAGAACGTCAACTCGGGCTCCACCTTTGGTTAACAAAGGGAATTGGAAGTTAACATTTTCTTCACCTATAAGCGCTTTTTCAAGAACTGCATTAACAGAAACCTTGTGTGCAGCAACAATGAAATTACTCACAAGGCTTCGCCCGATCACCTCGGCCTTATTATAGCCTGTGATTAGAGTGGACTTTCTATTCCATTCGTTTACCTTGCCATCAGAATCTATGCCGAAGATCGGTGCGTTTGCAGTGTCAATTAAGCGCATTAGTTCGTTAGCTGCGAGTAGTTTTTGGTTCAAAGCATCAAACTCCACTATTTTTTTATGCTCTCGCATAGCGAAGTAGTAGTATGTGTTGAGGCGATGTACGAGTTCTTCTTCGTCGATGGGTTTGATAAGGTAATCAAGCGCGCCTAGGTGACTGGCCTTCTGGAAAAATTTTTTCTCGTCGTAATATGCACTGACAAATATCACTGGGATATGGGCTGTTTTCTTTCTCAATCTAATGATGGAGACGAATTCAAACCCATCCATGTTGGGCATCTGAACATCACACAAGATAAGGTCTACACAATGCTGGTCGATATAGCTTAGTGCTGTAAGGGCACTGTTGATTCCCTTTATGTCAAAATTTAGGTTTTTTTCTAAAACCGTTGTTAGAGCAAAAATATTTGCCTGAATGTCGTCTACGATTAGTATCTTAAACTTTCTCATGCTATTTTTTTATACACCTTGTTGATCTTGTCTACTGGAGCTATTTTTTCATTAATGTGTTTATAATCAATATGCTCACTATGACCTAAAAAAAGATAGCCTAGTTTTCGCAAAGATTTTTCAACTAATTCCAGCGATTTTTTTTGCATACTATGTGTAAAATAAATAAAAACATTACGACAAAATATTACTTCAAATTCATTAATAGATTTATCACTTGTAATATTATGAACAGAGAAGTAAATGTTCTCTAGTAAGCTTTTTTTGAACTGAACTGTATTGTTTTTCCAATTTACTGTGTAATATTTTCTAAAATCTTCTCTACCTCCACTAAGGTAGTAGTTTTGAGTGAATCCAATGATTTCTTTAAGGCTGAAGGTTGCAGAAGCAGCCTCATCTAAGGCTTTTTTATTAATATCTGTCGCATAAAAATTAGTTCTGTCGTAGAGTCCTTCTTCCTGAAGTATTATAGCTAAGGATAACACTTCTTTTCCAGACGCACATCCGCAAGACCAAATTCTAATTCTAGGGTAAGATTTCAAATCTGGAATTACCTGTTCTCGAAATATTCTAAAAGGCTCAATGTCTCTAAACATATCACTAACACTAATGAAATGACGTTTAATGAAGCTATCTAATAATAGTTCGTCACTAAGTATGCTTTTACTAAACTGTGAAAAAGAAGAAATATCTCTATATGACATCTCTCTTTTTACAGCATTTATTGAAAAGTCAATATCATAGCCTCTTAAATCATACCCACAGTATTCATTAATATCTTCACGCAGCCTTCTAACGTTATCCTTCATAAGGAAGCTTATCCATTAACCAAACATTTAAAAGAGATAGAAGCAGTTCATGATCAATTGGTTTTGACATGTAATCATCAGCACCTGCATCAATACATAATTGCTTATCTTCTTTTTGCGCCTTAGCAGTAAGTGCGATAATTGGAATATTTTTTATTTTTTTGTCCTTTCTTATTTGCCGTATTGTTTCATAACCATCCATTACTGGCATCATAATATCCATAAGAATAATATCAAAATTCTTATCGATGTCTTTTAGTAATTCCAAGGCCTCACTACCATTTTGAGCAGAAGTAATTTCTAATCCCTTAACTTCAAGAACAGATGAAAGAGCATATAAATTTCGAACGTCATCATCTACCAATAATACTTTCTTCCCCTCTAGATCAGTGTTGATACTCATTGCTTGAGAAAGAAGGATTTGTTTCTCCTCGTTTAAAGAGTTTTTTGACCGATGTAAGAATAGTGAAACTTCTTCTACCAACCTAGCGCTTGATGTGGCAGTTTTTAAGACCACGGTATCACTGTATTTTCTAAGTTTTACAAGCTCAGAACTGGTTAAATTTCTTGCAGTATAAATAATGATAGGTAAGTTTATGTTGTTATCATCAATAAGCTCCAATAGTTTGAACCCGCTCATGTCGGGTAGATTTAGGTCTATAACAGCGCAATCGTAGTTATTTTTTAACGCCTCTTTCAAGCCAGCTTTAGCAGTATCAACAGTGGTTACGGAAATCCCATCGTCTGTTAATAGTTCAGTTAAATACTCTGATTGAACTTCATCATCTTCAACAACCAATATATACTTTTGTTTTTGTTTAACAAATTCAACTAAGCTATTAATTATTTGATTAATTTCATCTTCAAGAACTGGTTTTTTAATAAAGTTTAGTGCACCTAGTTTTTTAACAATATTTCCTGAACCAGTAGAAGATAAGATATTAATAGGAATGTGTCGTGTTTTTATATCAGATTTCAAAAACCTCAGTACTTCTATGCCATTTAACATTGGCAGTATAATATCTAGTATAATTGCATTTGGTACATATTCCTTGGCCAGAAAGATAGCAGCACTTCCATCAAAGGCCACTAGTGCCTTATATTTTAGTTTATGGATCGCTTCAAAAATTATATTAGCTAACGCTTCATCGTCTTCTACAACCAAAATAACTACATCATTTTTAACTAAATTAGCCCTATCATCTACTACTAGACTTTGTTTTTTTGTTGGCAGAGGCCCTCTAAGTGTGTTTTTGTATTGTACAACATCGACTAGTTTTTCATCTATGAAGTCAGTATCAATTTGTAGGGGTAGGTATAAGCAAAAACATGAACCTTTGCCTAGGCTTGATGTGACGCCAATTCTTCCACCTAATATTTCAGTTAGCTCTTTAGATATGGTTAGCCCGAGGCCTGTACCACCATACTTTCTACTTGTTCCTCCATCTGCTTGTGTGAACGCCTCAAAAATAGAAGTCATTTTCTCTTGTGCTATACCAATACCACTATCAATAACAGATATAGTAATAGGCCGTATTTCTTTGTCTTCCTCTGGATTAACAGCCACTTCAATTGAAATTTGCCCATTATCACCACTAAACTTTATGGCATTGGAGAGGAAATTTATAAGTACCTGCATTATTTTTGCTTTATCACTTATTAATATTCTTGATGAGTTTGTACTGACTGTAGAATTAAAGTGAATGTTCTTTACTGCATATTGAGGTGTGAAGAGTTCTTCTAGATCGTGTAATAAGTTACTTATTTCTATCTCTTCAAGGCTAACAGTCATCAGTTTGGCTTCTATTCTGGATAGGTCTAGAATGTCGTTAATTAACTTAAGAAGGCTAGTTCCTGCACCATATATAGTGGCGGCTTGCTTGTTGAGTTTTTCTGTCTCAATATCCATCACGTTAGACAGAGAACCAGACAGGAGTAGTATTGAGTTGAGTGGCGTTCTCAGTTCATGGGACATGCTGGCTAAAAATTCAGACTTATATCGATTAGCATCTTCTAAATCAGTAGCTCTTTTTTCTAGTTCAAGATGAGAATTCTCTAGCTCAGTATTTTTTGACGCAAGCTCTTGGTGTTGGTTATTCATAGCAAGAGTTTGCGATTCTAGTTCGACATTTTGCCTTTCTAACTCTTCAAATAGCTCTTGAGATTGGGTGAGAAGGGCGCTAGTTGCATTAGCTTGTATAGAAACATAAAGGGAACCCGCTATAGCTATAACTACTGAATTAATATACTCAATTATAATCGGGGTAAACGTTTCATTTGAAGCGACCTCAATAACCCCTATGAGGTGATTTTTAAAAACCAACGGATGTGTATAAGTATTTAACGCTTTTGCTTTTGTTGTTGCACTGTGAATAATAGGCCCATCTAAAATATTTGTTAACAAAATCGGCTTTCTATCATATGCCACTTGCCCCACTATGCCTTCACCAAGCTTGAAAATGCTAGTGATGTCAGACCCTTTTTTAAGTGCGTAAGCCCCTTCAAGTTTTAGTGATTCGTCTTTTTCATCATATAAATAAAGAGCTCCCATTCCTGCTTTTATATAGCGGCATAATTCGTTGATGGAAGTAGAGGCTTGATCAAGTAATATTTCTTTACCTATTATATTTTTATTGAGTAAGGAAACTCCATCTTTAACCCAGTTTTGACTTTTATTTTCTGTGGCTCCTTTTTTTAGTAGCCCTATCGCGTCACTTAAGGACCTTGCAATCAAACCCAGTTCATCTGTTAAATAATCGTTTTTACTTACGTATTCTTCTTCAAATTCACCATTTTTTATAAATTCTACTTTTGTGTATATGGTCGCTAACCTTTTATTAAAATATTTATATATAATTATATGAAAGTAAATAAGAAGAGAAATGAAGCATAAAAATATAATAATCGACTGATTCCTCACCTTTTTATATCTTTCGTTAGATGTTTTTATTGCATCTGCCAGTTCTAACTCATTATATTCTGATATTTTACTTATCAATATTCGTGCTTCATTTATATGGGTTTTCGAATCAACTTGAGATAGTTCTATAGCCTTCTTGTTTAATTTTTTTAATGTTAGTTGATATATTATTTCGTAATTATTTACGTATCTAACATATATTTTTTCAAGGGCATCTAGTTTAGGGGCATTCTCTTTATCTATATTTATTTTCAACTCAGATATATTTTTTTCAATGATAATTTTAACTTGATCAAATTCATTTTTGTACTCAAGCATGTCTTGATTAGATTTTGCTAGTATTGTATTCTTCTCTGCACGGTGAAGTTCAATAAAGTTCGATTTTATTTCTTTACTTAATGCAGATTTCGTAGCGTCTTCTTCAATTATTTTTTGAAAGTTTTCATTCATCGAGCTTAAATTACTTATATTTATAAGTATAAGTAAAATTAATCCAATTATAGAAAATACGCCAAGTAGGGCAATCCTCTTCATCAGAGTTAAATCTTTGCGCATAAGTAAATCCTAACCCTTCTATTTAAAATATATTATAAAATTGTGTAAATGTAGTGATTTTGGTATACGAGTTAGCCCAATGTGGCTTTAAGTCGGTTCTATGGAACCTTGCCTATCGAGGCATTTTCATGGCATTGATTGCTTTGACACCAAGCTGTGCTCGCCCCTAGGTCTATGGACTACAATATCCTATAGCACTATAGATAGCCAATGGCTGAAAGACTTTAACGCTGCCGATGATAGACAATTTGGAGTTTTACGCTAATTGAACAGATGGTTTAGTTGAGTAATATGGAGGGACCTTTTCATTCTCAAGCGTACACTGTCATCTGGTTAACTAATCAGAAAAGCCATACTGTTTGGCATTATCGTCGCCTTGTCTTTTTTCGTAAGTGTTATTTGTCACTTACTGGGTATTGTAGCTCTGCACGCTGGCCAACTGCCACTTCTAGCAGATCAACAAAGAAGTTGGATCCCTGATCTACCTTGGAAATATAGTCAATATGCCCCCATGCCCGTCAACGACGGTTTTGACAATAGTCAAGCCAAGGCCAGAGTCACCTTTTTTTCGTTGGTCTCAGGAATCGACTTGTGTGAACTTGTTGACAATGGTCTCACGTGCAGATTCTGGAATACCACAGCCATAGTCATTTACAGATAAACGAAGGCTGCCGTTATTACGCGCAAGACAGACCTGAACTTGGCTGCCAGGTAGTGAAAACTTTGCAGCATTAGATAGGAGGTTTCCCATAACTTGCATTAATGGTCATAGTCTCCATTAACCCACCA
>JBLHLI010000062.1:0-9199 GCA_047618765.1 Enterobacterales bacterium
GCTTGTTTTTTCTGTTGCTGCTGGCGAATTTGCTGTTGGCCGAACAATTGATTTTCGCTGATCAGAGTTAACTTCAAATCAGGTAATTCAAAGCCTTGATCAAGGGCTGCTACACAAATGCAAAGTTCTTCAGTAGATTCTAAAAACTCTGTCCAACTTTCAACAGTATGTACTTTTATAGAGTTGCGATTTAGTAATGTATTTATAGATTCTCTTCTTCCTGCTGAATCAGCACAAATTAGAATTCGATTTTGTTGTTCATTTAAATGTTGTTGAAACTTTTCAAGGGGCTGTTCTTTTCGATGATTGAGTTGCACATCTGCGCAGGATGTTGCTTTAATCAAAACTTGTTTTGATTTACTTTGAACTTCTACTCTTGGCCATTGTTTAAAGGCTGCAAAGATATCAGGGGTCGATAAAAATAATGATTTTGGTGGTAATATTGGTCGACTCGAATCATAACGTCTTTGTTCATAGCGCTCATCAATCTCTTCCCAAAACTGTTCTGACTTTTGATGTAATTGTTCTGATAAATAAAGGGCACTGTTTTGGGGTAAATAATTAAAAAAAGTGTGCAAATTTTCATGGAAAAAAGGCAAGTAATATTCAATGCCTGCAGGCTTCTCTCCTTGGCTTACCTGATGATAAAGAGAGTTCTTATCGCTAGTATCAAAATCCTTACGCCAATTTTGTCTAAAGAGGTTAATACCAGCTTCATCAATAGGAAACTCTCTAGCCGGAAGCATTTGAATGTTATCGACATTAGCTGCTGAACGTTGAGTATCGGGATCAAACTTTCTTATAGAATCAATTTCATCATCAAAAAAATCTAAACGATAGGGTATCGGACAACCCATGGGGAATAAATCTAACAAAGAGCCACGCATAGCGAATTCACCATGCTCTAAAACTTGCTCTACATGTCGATAACCTGCATTAACAAGACGTTCACGCATTTTTATTGGATCAACAATATCGCCTTTTTTAAGTACAAGGCTATGCATTTGGAGATATTGTTTTGGAGCTAATCTCTGTATCAGAGTATTAATAGGTACAATTAAGATACCTTTTTTAGCTTCAGGTAATTGATAAAGCGTTAATAGTCTATTGGAGATGATATCTTGATGCGGTGAAAATAAATCGTAGGGCAGAGTTTCCCAGTCGGGAAGACTTAACAACTCAAATTGTTGTTCGGAAAAAAATCTAATTTCTTTTTTAAGCCGTTGTGCTTGTGGTGTATCAGCAACAACTACAACGAGTAATCCATCATGATTAACGGATATTTCAGTAAGCGCTAAGGCATCACTACTGCCATTTTGCTTAGCACAAAAGTTAGCTTTAGTGGTATTGTTTGGGTCAAACTCTGGTTTTGTAGTCAGTAGCATTTACATTGAGATTTATTTAAAAAGAATGCGATTATACCTGAGGAAAGGGCAGAGATGTAGCCTTAACTTATAGACTATAAATTGTAGTCTTAAGCTATAGCTAGTTAACTAACTATAGCTTAAGTTTTCTATGAATTAATTTTAAGCGTTGGCTTTATGAAGAACAGTATGAATAACTAGATTATATTCAAAATAAACAGAATAGCCTTTATAAACCCAAATGGTAATTGGTGGTTCACCAATAGCATCATTGACACTTTCAGGAGCACCAAACTTTTCTTCCACCAGTTCAGTGGACATTCCAGATGCTGGACGTAGTTTGCCTATATCACCCTGTTGCCCAATTGGCACAACGACTTCATCAGCAAATAATGTGTTCGATAAGATCAGGCAAAGACAGGCTATGGCTAGGCGGTGCATGATAATTCTCCTTAGTTATGTTCAGATTATATCCATTCTATCAAAAATATACCGTTAAGGTAAACCATTGTTGTGTAAAAAACACACATATTAAGTAAAATTTAGTTAATATTAACAGTTAGTTATAAACTATAATTGATATTCTACTTTAGTTTCTATTGGTAAGTCTAACAGATTACTTTTCAATAGAAGAAGAAACAGTTCTCATTTCTACCCATTCTACTTAGTATGCCTTAAATAATTCGATTGCAGCTGTAATACATGTCTGACTAAAGCATCCCGATCGTTTTCAGTAATCAAAACGTATTCTAAAGCGACATCATATTGCTCGGGAACGGTATCTGGCATAGGATTACAACGTACAACCTTGCCATAGGTTAATATACCTGAGCAACTGGGGTATAGAACCATGCTGAATCTGATATTGCTTTCAAGAGCAATTTTTTCATTACTCACAAAACAAACTCCACCGGCACTTAATGTGACAGCCTGTGGTTTTATGTCATCAACAATACCAATCGTAACAATATGACGTGCTAGGGCTTCAATTTTACCATTAATAATTTTTAAATAACGACTGACGTCAGGTAAAGTATCTTGAATATTGTGTAATAACGTTGAACTATCCATATCAATTGAATTGAGATGGGATATCAATTGAAATTCATTAGGGATTTCAGCAGCAAAAGTATCTGTGTCGGGTAGCTCTCCATCACACAGAGTATAATGAATTCCTACCGTATCATTAATGCGATAAAAATCGCGTCGTTCATCATGTGAATTATCAGTCACAAGGTATTCCTCTTCTTTAAAAGGTAAGCTAAACTTTAAATATACATACTCTATAACATAATAGTTAACAGCTAATTTAAAGATTAACTGTTTTTGTGCAGAATATCTGTAATATCTCTGTTAATATCGCCAATAATCCAATAAATAGCAAATCCTATTATCGATAAAGTAAGGCATTTTATGCTCAGACCTGTTTCACTGTTCGTTGGCTTACGCTACACAAGAGCTAAGAGAAGAAATCATTTCATATCATTCATAGCTCTAGCTTCAATGATCGGAATAGCTCTGGGCGTCACCGTACTTATCACTGTTTTGTCTGTAATGAATGGCGCCGAGCGTGAATTACGCACTCGTATTCTAGGCATGGCTCCCCATGTCATCATTACTGGGCAAGGTGGACGTATAGGAAACTGGCAAGAAGTCATCAAAGAGGTTAACGCTGTAACAGGTGTAGCCGGAGCAGCTCCCTATATTTCCACCCAAGGCATGTTGAGAGGTCATGGTGTTAATCAATATGCGATGATTCAAGGTATTACACCTGAATTACAAAAAACAGTATCTATTATCGATGAACATATGCTGACGGGTAAGTTAGAGGATCTTAAATCGGGAGAATTTGGTATTATCATAGGCAGTGGCATTTCACGACGTCTTAATATGCTACCGGGCGATAAAATTACTCTCCTGGCTGTTGAAGGTACCACTGCAACTCCAGCTGGTATCAGTCCTAGAATGAAACGCTTTACAGTGGTTGGAATATTTGAAGTTAAGGCTGAGGTAGATTCAAACCTTGCTGTAATTCACATTGAAGATGCCGCAAAATTACTTCGCTATAATCAACAAGTTTCAGGTATTCGATTAAAAGCTGATGATGTCTTACAGGCTGCGAGCCTTTCCCATAAAGTATCACGTGAACTATCAAAACCTCATTTTACCAATGATTGGAGTCGTACCCACGGTAGCTTGTTTAGAGCGATAAAGATGGAAAAAACCATGATGTTTATTCTTCTATCATTCATTATTGCCGTTGCTGCATTTAATATCGTGTCCACCTTAGTCATGGTCGTTACCGATAAACAAGCCGATATCGCTATTCTTCGAACCTTGGGCGCTTCGCCTAAAACAATTATGGGTATTTTCATGATCCAAGGTGGCTTTAATGGTTTTCTAGGAACGGCACTAGGCTTAATAGGAGGAGTGACGCTATCGCTCACCTTGACAGACTTTGTCGCTTGGATAGAAAAAACATTTGGCATTGCAGTAATGCCTGGTGATGTGTACTTTATCAGTTTCTTACCGACGCATCTGGTTGCAAGTGATGTTGTTAATGTTGCAGCGTCAGCCTTTCTTATGAGTCTTATCGCAACAATTTATCCGGCATGGAGAGCAGCTAGTCTTAATCCTGCTGAGGCGCTTCGATATGAATGAAATTAACACTAACGAAGTCATTATAGAATGTAATCAATTAGAAAAAGTCTACGATGATGGCGCTAATAAAGTTCAGGTGCTTAAAGCCTTAGATTTAAAAGTCTATAAAGGCGAAGTTCTCGGAATTATTGGTCAATCGGGTTCTGGAAAGAGTACCTTATTACACCTGCTTGGGGCCCTTGATAAGCCTTCAAGTGGTAGTGTGATCATTCACAAAACAGATATTCATAAATTGAACGCTAAAAAGCAAGGTGATTTTCGAAATCAGCATTTAGGCTTTGTCTATCAATTTCACCACTTACTGCCTGAATTCAGCGCCCTTGAAAATGTAGCCATGCCACTTTTAATCAGAGGCATGAAGCCTTCCGAGGCATCAGCTATATCTCTCGAACTTATCGCGAAGGTAGGATTAGCTAATAGACAGTCTCATAAGCCTGGCGAGTTATCAGGGGGAGAGCGACAACGAATTGCTCTTGCTAGAGCGCTAGTGACAAAACCTAGTTGTGTTTTTGCCGACGAGCCAACGGGAAATCTTGATCAACAAACAGCCGATGAAACCTACGCCCTTATGCTTGAACTCAACAAGACATTAGGTACTAGCTTTATAATTGTCACCCATGATCTGCAATTAGCCAGTAAAATGGATAGAACCTTGAAATTATCGAAGGGTTTGTTGCAAGAAGTTTAGTCAGAGAGACTCGTTAAAGAAGACAAGGGATATTTTTATTTATTAGCTAGTTTAGCTAAGCGGCTCGATTTGCGGTGATTCCATTTATTGGTTACAACCACTCGCCAAAAAATCCGTGTAGCAAAATAACCCAAACTTGAACAAACAGCACCTGCTATTAAGCAACCGAATAAGAAGGGTTGCCAAATATGAAATAAAGATTCTGAAAGCCAAGTCCAACTCAATTCAAAAATAAATTCCTGAGCAGGCGTTCCTAATAACCAAGCTCCAAGCAAATAACAGCCATAAAAAAGCGGTGGCATGGTGATTGGGTTACTGAGCCATACCATGACGACTGATACCGGTAGGTTTACATGAAGTAATATGGCTGCGGCTGCGGCAATGACCATTTGAAAGGGCACTGGTATAAAAGCACAGAAGATACCGACTGCAACGGCTCCAGAAATTGAGTATCTATTGAGATGCCATAGATTTTGATTATGTAACAGCGTCCCAAAAACTTTCAAATGTTTATGTTCTTTGAGTTTGGTGGGATCAGGTGTTAGTTTTCTAATAAGACGTTTAGGCATTCGTCTATAATATCAAACAGAGGATAGCTCTCACAAGTTGTACTGACATAAACTTGCAAAATAATTCGATTATTAGTCTTATTAATTGTAACTATTTTTAATAACATTTTTCGATGCTGCAGATATCTCACTTAGAACACCGATTTGACCATCACCGACTTACATCAATATCAACATTACAAAACTTATATCCCTGTGCCTTTCTAGTCGGAAATTGCTTAATTTGGTATGGCACTTCTGTATTACATCCAGCAGTGTATTTATTGCTAATGGTCTGTCCGTTTTTGTTGTTCAATAAATATCTGAAGTTACTTTTATTTATACTACTTGGCTGCGTTTATGCTGAACATACTGCCTATCAACAGCAGTGGCACTTCCCTGAATCTTATGTTGCTGATAATCATATCGTTGTTGGTTCAATAGAAGACCTACCCGAGATGCGTGGCAACATAAGACGAATACGTTTTAGGGTTCAAAGCATTAATCATCAATTACAACCCTCAAAATCACCGTTATTTTTTCGTCTTGCTTGTTATCGAAACTGTCCAGATTTTAAAGCTGATCAAAAGTGGCAATTATTGGTGAGGTTAAAACCGATTAATGGTTATGCAAATCCTCAAGGATTTGATTATGAAAAATGGCTTTATAGTTCTAAATTTAAAGCTACTGGCTATATTGTCACCTCCAAGAAAAATAAATTAATCAGTGAGAAAAAAGGTGTTGATAGTTATAGAGCCTTGATAAGAGATTTTTTTATCGAGAAAATTGTTAATCCTATTAATCTAGATAATCATGTTAAAGACAATCACGTTAAAGACAATAGTAATCAATCTGCTATCAGAGGCTCAATCATCGCCCTTGCTATCGGTGATAGAAGTTTTATGGATGTTGAGGAGCAACAGCTACTTGCAAAAAATGGTTTGTCCCATCTTATGGCCATATCGGGTCTACATATTGGATTGTCGGCAATACCTGGCTTTTTCTTCGCAGGATTCCTATGGAGAAAAATCAGGCTTTTACAACGCTTCAATCGCTATTCATTTCAATGGTTAATCTGTCTTTTTCCAGCCCTTTGTTACACCGCATTATCGGGATTTGGATTACCGGCCTTACGTTCCGCCGTTATGTTGATAACCTTTAGTGTAGTGCAAATTAGTCGCTCATCCATAAGCGTGCAATCAAGATTTTCAATAGCACTAGGTATTATTCTGCTCTTAGAGCCTTTAGCACCCTTACAAATTTCATTTTGGTTATCCTTTATGGCAACAGCCATACTATTGTTGTTGAGCCGATTGCACAGCTTTGAGTATCGGTTACTGGCTCTATTGAAACTGCAAGCTCAACTGTTTTTATTATTAATGCCCTTACAATTATTAATATTCGATAATTTGTCATTGCTTGCCCCTCTAGTTAATTATTTTGCTATACCTTTTGTATCAGTAATTTTACTACCTTTAATTTTATTATTGGTTGCTATGATTTTACTTTCTGAGGTATTTCTCAATATTCCGGGTATCGACTTCATAACGTTTATTATTGTGAACTTACTGAATTTATTCTGGTCAATTTTGAAGTGGTTGGAGCCTGTTTCTCAGGCAGCGCAGTTTTCATTTTCGTCCTTTAATCTGACATTTGTGCTTTTTTATCCTTTACTCTTTTTAGTGCTAGTGTCTATTGGTTGGAGACTTCGCTTGGTTATCTTGCTTATATTCATGGGCCTACTTCAAGAGGTCGATAAGCAAGACAAATATACTCTAAGAATGACTGTGTTTGATGTTGGACAAGGCCTAGCTTTGAGTATTGAGTACGCTAATAAACTGCTTATTTATGATACTGCCTATGGTTCAAAAGATTTTTCAGTATCAACAATGACTCTATTGCCTTGGCTTTATACCAAACATAAGCAGAATATTTCACTACTAGTGGTTAGCCATAATGATGTTGACCATTCAGGCGGATTAAGCACACTGATGAATTCAAAAGTGATTGATGAATTAACCGTTGGACCCGATGTAGTAATACCTGAAACATCGAAATATACACCAAGACGGTTATCACACTGCCAGCAGGGTCAGGCTTGGCAATGGCAGGCTCTAAGTATAGAAGTGTTATCTCCGGGTAGATATAATAAGCTGAAAGAGGGCAATGAGACGTCTTGTGTGTTGCTTATTAAGGTGAATGGTAAAAGCCTATTGCTAACCGGTGACATAGAAGAAGAAGCTGAACGACAATTGTTAAAAAACTATCCGAAGCTAAAGACTACTATTCTTCTCATGCCACATCATGGCAGCAAAACATCATCGACCGCTAGCTTCATTAAACAACTAGCCCCCGAAGTGGCTGTTGTTAGTAGTGGCTATTTAAATCGCTTTAATTTACCCGCTAAAAATATTATTAAACGATATCAAAATAATGCTGTCAAAGTTTTCAATACAGCTGACTCAGGAGCTTTAGAAATAACCCTAGATGTTCAAGGTCGCTTAACAATTAAACAATGGCGTTTAGATAATAGAAATCTATGGAGAAGGCATTGATTATTTCAGCTATAATTATGCTAAAGTATCGAAAAATAACTGTAGGGATTAATTTAATAATCAACTACAACTTAATAACTAAAGGGAATCTAAAATAGTGTTAGAATTGATTCAAGCTGGTGGATGGGTAATGCTAGCAATTATTCTTTGTTCAATTATCGCCACAGGTATTATTATTGAACGGTTTTGGACTCTAAGAAGTTCTAGAGTAGCGCCTCGTCATTTACTCGCTCAAGTTTGGAACTGGGTGAAAAACAACCAGCTCAATAAAACTAATTTACAAAGCCTAAAACAATCATCTCCTCTGGGTGAAATTCTTGCTATGGGTTTGGTTAATCACCATTACGGACGAGAAACCATGAAAGAGTCCATTGAAGAAACCGGTCGTAAAGTAGTCATCGAATTGGAAAGGTTCTTAAATACTTTGGGTACAGTAGCGCATATTGCGCCGCTTTTAGGCTTACTTGGAACAGTGCTTGGTATGATCAAGGTCTTTACTGTCATCACCATGCAAGGTGTAGGTAATGCAGGTGCACTCGCTGAAGGTATTTCTGAAGCACTACTTACAACAGCTGCCGGCTTATCTGTCGCCATTCCTGCGCTTATCTTTCATCGCTATTTTGAAAGGCGTATCGAAGAGTTTGTTATAGGTATGGAACAAGAAGCACTAAAAATGGTAGAAGTTTTCCACGGCGAACGTGAAGTCATCAGTAAGTAGTAGGCGGAAAACACATTGCAGCTTAATAACACTCAGAAAAAAGAAGTCGTTGTAAATATCACACCCTTAATTGATGTGGTATTCCTATTACTGATCTTCTTTATGGTTTCAACGAGCTTTACTCGTGAAACTCAAATCGAACTTGAATTACCTACAGCCACCGGCAATCAACTTGAAGTAGAAAATAAGGTTGTTGAAATCTCCATTGATGCCGAGGGTAATTTTTATATTAATAAAAAGCCTCTTATTAATGCTCAGTTAACGACCATTCGTAGAGCTATCTTAAAAGAATCAGAAGGGGACACTCGTCTTCCACTTATAATCAGTGCTGACGCTAAAGCTCCTTATCAGGCAGTAATTTCAGCGATGGATGCAGCAGGCCAAGAAGGTTTCAGCAACATCAAAATGGCTACGAGTCGTCCAATCGATGAGTAACACTGAGACTACTACTTTAGGTATTGCGACCTATCGTCGATTATTTTCTTATGTAATACCTTATCGAAAAGCCTTCTTTTTAGCGATCCTTTGTAACGTAGCCTACGGCTTTGTTGATGTTCAATTTGTTAGAGCTCTAGAACCTCTTTTAGATGAAGGTTTATATAAGAAAGATGTTGAGTTTTTATCAATAGCTCCTTATTTCGTTCTCATAGCATTAATCTTAAGAG
>JBLHLI010000063.1:0-9182 GCA_047618765.1 Enterobacterales bacterium
CTTATCTATCATAAACATGAATTAACTAAAATAACAGCACTAGATTTCACTAGTCTTTACAGTAGAGTTCAATTTATAGATTACTTAGACAGTGAGCTTCCCAAGAGAGTTGAAAGTTCAGAATTCTCAGCAATTTTTTATTTACAGTTAGATAATTTTAGTTGGATCAATGAAAGTATAGGTATCGGAGCCGGTGACATTTTTCTAAAAGATACTGCAAAAGTTATAAAAACCATGCTAGATGAAACGGATGTGCCAGCTCGCTTTCAAGGAGGGTCTTTCATCATGTTAGTTTCATCTCCGACAATGGATAAGTTGAATGCTAAGGCTGACATGATACGAGAGGCTGTTAGCATTGCAGTTTCTGATATTAATAATGATACCATTTCGAGTAGTTGTAGCATCGGTATTGTGTTGATAGAAGACAAGGAACAAACTTCTCAAGAGTTAATTTCTCATTCTTTTGAAGCAAGTGACTCTGCTAAGACTAATGGAGGGGACTCTGTCCATCTATATAAAAGTGAAGATAAACCTCTAGTTGTTAATCAATCAAATAATGCCTGGGATGAACGTATTAAAGAAGCTTATGAAAATGATTTGTTTCAACTGTTTTTCCAACCTATTGTTAGCTTAAGAGGGGATGCTAAACCTAGATATGAGGTGTTACTTAGGATGATTGATGAAGATGGTAATATCATTTCACCTGGTACTTTTTTACCCTCTGCAGAAAGGGCCGGTTTAATGGCTGATATTGATAGAAGGGTTATTCTTCATTCTTTCAAAAAAGCTCTTGAACAGAAGGAAAATGATTCAGAGACTGAGATTTTTATAAAGTTATCAGGAAAATCGCTTGATGATAGAACTATGCCTAGCTGGATCAGCAACACCATAAAAGAATTTGATATTAATAATAACAATATTGTTTTTGAAATTACCGAATCACTGGCCTTATCGCATCTTTCTCAAACAAGGCGATTGGTTGATAACTTAAAACAATTAAATTGTAAGATAGCTATCGATCATTTTGGAAAAAGATTAAAATCATTCAAACTTTTAGAATTGATTGAGACTGATTATTTAAAAATTGATGCGAGTTTAGTCACTCAACTTCAAACTAATAAAGCTCATCAAGCTATTGTGAAAAAAGTATTTAGAGAAAGTAGTAAAGCTAATATTCAAGTCATGGCAACAGCTATTCAAGATGTTAATAGTTTGCCAATAATTTGGCAGTATGGCTTCCACTTTGTACAGGGTTATTTTTTGCAAATTCCAGATCAACAAATGGAATATGATTTTAGCAATTTACTAATTTGATCTGTCATTCACAATCTAAGTATGAAGACGTATTAATCCTTCTTGAAAACTACTCGCTACGAGGCGACCATCTTTGGAATAAATGCTTCCTCTGTTTAATCCTCTACCACCTGATGATACGGGTGAATCCATATGATAATAAAGCCATTCATCTGCTCTTAATTGATCATGAAAATAAAGCACATGATCAAGACTTGCAGCTTGTAGTTTAGGATTATAAAACGATATACCGTGAGGTAATATCGCGGTTCCCATAAAGTAATAATCTGACAAATAAGCGAGCATAGTTTGATGAGTTATGGGATCGTTACCAAGAGACTCTTTCGAGCGCATCCATAACCCCGTTACTGGCGAATGCTTTTCTGGATTAGAAGGATCTGTATGATGCAGTCTACGTACTTCGATGGGCTGTACTTTCTTCATTGCCGGTGTAATTAAATTAGGATGAGCCTCGGATAGTTTTAGAATATAGTCTTCATCACTTATTAATGAGTCTGGCCCTATAACATCGGGCATATCAAATTGATGTTCCATTCCTTTTTCAATAACTTGAAAAGACATGGAGGAATTAAATATAGCCTTGCCTTTTTGAATACCAATGACACGACGAGTGGTAAAGCTTTTTCCATCTCTAATAGGATCAACGTCGTAAATTATGGGAAGAGTAGGGTCACCAGGTCTTAAAAAATAGGCGTGGAGAGAATGGACACTGCGTTCGCTGTCAACAGTTCTCAAGGCTGAATTTATGGCTTGAGCAAGAACTTGGCCACCATAGACTCTCTTTCGCCAATCAGCTGGTGAAACACCACGAAATAAATATTTATCAATTTGTTCAACATTTAAATGCTCAACAAGATCATGCAATTCCAATATCCTATCCTTTTTTTATTATATATTGTACAAATGACACTAGTTAAAGCTAACGCCAAAATCTCTACGAAGTATTGTTAATTCAGCCATGATTGATAGTGCAATTTCAGGAGGCGTTTTACTGCCAATCGATAAGCCAATCGGTGCATAAAGTGCATCAAGTTGTTGTTTAGTTAAATAAACCATACTCATATTCATTAGTCTATCATATCGTGCTTTAGAGGTCTTTCTGAGCCCATGGCACCAACATAGAAAGCGTTAGAGGCCAATGCTTTTATTAATGCTAGATCATCAATTTTAGGATCATCAGTGACTGTAACTATCGCGCATTGTTTGTCAGGTTTTTGGTCTAAAATGAAATCATCGGGCATTTTTTGAAATATTTCAACATAACGGAGATTTAAACTTCTAATGGCTTCAGGACGTGGATCGCAAATCATTACTCGATAATTAAGTGCAATAGCAAACTCTGCAAGATATTGGGAAACTTGATTAGCCCCAATGATGATTAATTTAAATGCTGTGCCTAAGACATGACTAAAAGAATTTTCTGATAAAGCAATACAACTCGTTAAACGTTGTTCTGGAGTTGATGCTAGTAAACTTATTTCACCTTCTGGTAATGAAACATTGCGGCGAATACAATGATGCTTTTCAATATTGAAAAGAATGTCGTCGATGTGTTTTTGATAGTTTGATAGTTTTGTGTTGGTTATTTGCTCAACCAGTACTTTCATTTGACCGCCACAGGGCAAACCAAGGAGAGCACTTTCTTCACAATTCCTCTTCAACACACCCTCCAGAGAGAGAGCCTATTTGTTGATCATCAGTGGTTAGAGCCATCAAGGAATCGACAGGTCTTGGTGCCGAACTAAAAGTTCTGACAATTGTTGCTAAGTAACAATGTTTATCTTCACTTATCCAGTTAGCTAACTGTTTTAGTACTTCTTGATCAACTGTATCCATGAGAATTTAGTTTTTAAAATTCCCACCAGCAACTTTCCCACCAAACGAGGAATTCATCAAAATCAATAGCGCCATTATTATCGTCGTCAATAATGTTAAAGCCTTGTTCTGCTTGTTGTTTTGTAGAAGATGGTTCAATAACCTTTAACAGACTAATGAACTCTTTGATTTCAATCAGTCCATTTTCGTCTTTGTCAAAAAAATCAAAGTTTTTACGTATTTCTAGTAATTTTTCTTGGCTTAGTTTATTTGTCATTTATAGTGTCTCGTTTTTTTGATAATCATATAATAAGGTATATAATAAGCCGCTTAGTCTCTTGGAACAAGTATTCGAAGCATTATTCCGTTAAATAAAAGTAGTTAAATGTTAACAAATAAGTTGTTAATTTATTGATAAATAGACTGGTTTAAAAACGGCCTCAATGATAGATTAGCAAACTAAAGTATTTACCATGATATTAAATCATTAAAACATACATAATAAACGTTTTTAGGATATTTAGATGGACCAAAAAATTAACATTAGCAGTTGCTTTGATAGTGGCAATATAAAGGTTATCTCGGCTGAAACTGCATCAGATATTCAACTTGAAATTAATAAAGATACTAATTCAGATTTTTACCAGTGGTTTCATTTTCGACTGCAATCGACTTCAGGTACGAAACACTGCTTACGTATCATGAATGCTTCAACATCAGCCTATGTGGAAGGTTGGGCTAATTACCAAGCTGTTGCCTCTTACGATAGAGTGACTTGGTTTCGTGTTGATAGTGAATATCGAGATGGTGAGTTTATCATCAATCATACACCTGAGTATAACTCCACTTACTATGCCTATTTCGCTCCTTATAGTTATGATCGTCATCTCGATTTATTGCAGCGAGTACAAAGTTCACCACTTTGCAACCTAGAACATCTTGGTGAAACCTTAGACGGACGTGATATGACGGTAGCAGTAATCAATGACCCTTATATACCTGCTAGTGAAAAGAAAAAAGTTTGGATTAT
Organism: Enterobacterales bacterium; assembly: GCA_047618765.1. Lineage (GTDB taxonomy): Bacteria > Pseudomonadota > Gammaproteobacteria > Enterobacterales. The sequence continues at coordinate 4,160 of JBLHLI010000063.1, forward strand.
AGCTCGGCAACATCCCGGTGAAACAATGGCGGAGTGGTTCTGTGAAGGGGTGCTTGATAGATTATTAGATGAGGATGATGCAATCGCTAAAAAGCTATTAAATCATTGTACCTTCTATATCGTGCCCAATATGAATCCTGATGGCAGTGTCCGTGGTCATTTAAGAACTAATGCCGTTGGTAGCAACCTAAATCGTGAATGGCTTGAGCCAAGCATGGACAAAAGTCCAGAGGTTTATTTAGTTCGACAAAAAATGCTTGATACCGGTGTTGATCTTTTCTTAGATATTCATGGTGATGAAGCTATTCCACAAAACTTTGTTGCGGGTTGTGAAGGTATACCTTCTTATGACGAGCTTCATAAAGCTAAAGAAGATTGCTTTAAGGCGGCTTTTTTAACTGCTAGTGCTGACTTCCAAACTAAAGTAGGCTATGAAAATGATGCTCCGGGACAAGCGAATCCAACCATAGGTTCAGCTTGGGTAGGAGAGCAATTTAAGTGTTTGTCATATACTCTTGAAATGCCATTTAAAGATAATGATGATCTACCTGACCCTGTATTTGGATGGTCACCTGAACGTTGTTATGGACTGGGCGAAGCTGTGTTGATCCCTGTACTTGCAACAATAAATAAATTCTAATAATTTTTATTCTGGAAATTACATGTCGAATATTCTAGTTTTAGGAGCTGGCTTTGTTGCAGCTCCATTGGTTAAATATCTTATTAAGCGTAATCATCAAATAACAGTTGCCAGCCAGTTTTTACATGAAGCTCAAGTTATCAAAGATGAATTTCCAGAAATATCAATTAACGAAGTTAATGTGACTGATGAGGATTCTTTAGGATCTCTCGTAGATAAACACGATTTAACGGTTAGTTTTATCCCAGCACCATTTCATATCAGAGTCGCCAAGCAGTGCATTAAATATGCTAAAAATATGATCACTGCCAGCTATGAAACGCCGGAAATGAAATCTTTACAACAGCAAGCTATAGATAGCAATATAACCATTTTAAATGAAATAGGCTTGGATCCTGGTATTGATCATTTATCTGCTATGCAAATTATTGATTTAATTGAAGCTGAAGGCGGTACTTTAGACTCATTTGTATCTTGGTGTGGAGGATTACCAGCTCCAGATTCAAATAATAATCCTTTAGGATACAAGTTTGCTTGGGCCCCTCTTGGTGTATTAATGGCATTACTTAATGAAGCAACTTATTTAAAGGAAGGTGAAGTAGTCACCGTAACCTCTGCACAGCTACTAAAAACATTGCAAGAAGTTACTATATCTCCAGAACTAGAGTTAGAAGGCTATCCCAACAGAGACTCGGTCAGTTACAGAGATATCTACGGAATAAGAAATGCAAAAGAGGTCCTACGTGGAACTCTTCGTTATAAAGGTTTTTCAGACATTTTACAGTGCTGTAAAGAATTAGGTCTATTAGATGATTCACCTCATCAAATTAACTCGAATCAAAGTTGGAAAGCTTTACTTGAATATCAAAAGTCTGATCTAAGTGATTATTTAGCTGAACAAAAAGACGACGTTGTGGAAGCTCTTAAATGGCTTGGTTTACTCGATGATGAGCATATGATGCCTGAATCTGACTCTATCATTAATGCATTTTGTCATTTATTAATGGCTAAATTAGCTTATACTGAACATGAGAAAGATATGGTTGTTCTAAAGCATCAGTTTAGAAGTACAAATTCTCATGGAGAGACAGAATTTAGAGAATCTACATTAATACTTGAAGGTGATGTTAAGGGATACTCTGCCATGGCGAAAACTGTTGGCACGCCTGCGGCAATTGCTGCTGATTTGTTAGTAACGGGTAAAATTACTCGAAAAGGTGTTATTTTACCTATGACGAAGGATATCTATATGCCCTTATTAAAAGCCTTAAGGGAAGAAGGAATTATACTTGTAGAAACTCTTAAAGTCGGTAGTGAATTAACATAAAAGAATAAATATGATAACTATGGACTATCGAATTTAACTATGAAAAAGCAAGTAACTCTATTCTATGCTCTGACCATTTTAGTAGCTCTTACTTTTTCAGCGATCGCCTTTCTTTATGAAACACCAACTTCTCAATCATTTTATTTCTATATAGCTCTAGCGCTCTGTATCATACTGCTATTCTTACTGTTTTCAATTCAAAGAAGACATTTTAAAAATGTTATAACGAAAATATCAGGTACGATTGAAAAAGATTGGTTACAGGGACTATTTATTAATTTTCCTATGGGAATGCTGATAGTCAATTCTGAAGGCCATATCCTTACCGCTAATTCCCACTGCTGTGATTTCTTTAAGCTTAATATAAATAAAATAAAAACCGCATCAGTTGAATCACTAATCAATTCCCAAGCTAGTCAATTTTTTAAAGACTCCATTACAAAAAAAACAAAGATATCTCTATGGCGTGATGAATTTAAGATCAATGCTGATAATAACTATCAATGGCTTGCTATGAGTATTTGCACTATACCTCTGACCGCCCATGTAAATGGTATTTGGTCGATAACTATTGAAGATGTAACAGCTAAACGTATTCTGAAAGACAAATTGGATCTCATTAGAAGCGAACAAACCCTCATTTTAGATCATACAACCATTGGATTAGCCCTTGTTATTGATAAACAAATTGTTCGAGCTAATAATGCCCTAGGTCGACTATTAGAACGTTATAGTTCAGCGATGATCAACCAGCCGCTCAATAAAGTTATTGACCCTAGAGATTCTAGTATTGATATCAATGAGAACATCGTTCAAGAGCTGAAGATTAATGATGACTATCAATCTGAATATTTACTTTATCGTGAAGATGGCAGTTCATTCTGGTGCAGAATTAAGGCCACCGCAGCTAGTACAGAAAAAATGAATCGTGGTTTTATACTCTCCTTTGAAGAGGCAACAAAACAAAAACAACGCGATGATGGTCTAAGACAAGCCGCTGTAGTATTTGAGGCATCCAGTGATTCAATTATGGTTCTTGATGCCGATGGTTTGATTAAGATCGTGAATTCAGCCTTTAATAAAATGACCGGTTTCTCAGAGGCAGATATTCTTGGTAAAAGTCCTCGTTTACTTCGAGCAACACGTGAAGATGAACGTCGTTATGATGCAATGTGGTCGACAGTTATTAAATTCGGAGAGTGGCGTGGTGAATTATGGCGCAGAAAGAAAAGTGGTGAAACTTATCCTGAATGGGCCTCCATTACTGCGGTAAAAGATAACCTTGATAATGTTTTAGAATATGTCTTTATTGGTAGTGACATGAGTGAACGAAAGTATGCTGAAGACCGTATTCTTTACCAAGCTAACTATGACCAATTGACAAACCTTCCTAATCGAAATTTATTTATGGATCGATTACATCAATCTCTACAGCGTGTTCAAAGAGAAGGTACGATGTTGGCCTTGTTGTTCATTGATCTCGATCGATTTAAAAATATTAATGATTCTCTGGGACATTCAGCAGGGGATAAGTTATTGGTAGAAATTTCTAAGATTATGAAAGAGACGGTGAGAGATTCAGATACCATTGCTCGTTTCGGAGGTGATGAATTTGCGGTGATTCTTTCACCTATTTATGGACCTAAAAATGCAAGTCGTGTTGCATCAGCACTATTAGAATCTCTACGTACTCCAATTAATATTGACGGTTATGAGGCTATTATTGGCGCCAGTATTGGTATTAGTATGTATCCGGCAGATGGCACTATTGAAGAAGAGTTGGTTAAGAATGCTGATACAGCTATGTATCGGGCTAAAGAATCAGGACGAAATAACTACCAATTCTTTACTGAAGAAATGCAGCAGGCTGCAAAAGACCGTCTAGTGATGGAAATCGATCTGAGACAAGCTATTGAGAGACAAGAATTAAGAATAGTATTTCAACCCCAAATTGACGTTTCCACCGGGGCAATATCTGGTGCAGAAGTATTGGTACGATGGCAGAGTCGAGATAAAGGGATGATTTCTCCAGCAGAATTTATTTATCTAGCTGAAGACACTGGTTTAATTGTACCGATTGGTGAGTGGGTGCTAAAACAAGCGTGTTTACAACACAAAAGATGGAAAAATGCTGGTGTTGCGCCTCCATATTTAGCGGTTAATGTATCCGGCAGACAATTTAAGATGGACGGCTTTAGCCAATCGGTTTTAAATACGGTTCAATCAGCAGGGCTCAGTACCGATGATGTAGAACTTGAATTAACTGAAAGCTTTTTAATGGATGACCAAGAGTTTTCCATTAATACATTAAAAGAATTAAAAGAAATGGGATTTAAACTTTCTATAGATGATTTTGGAACAGGTTATTCTTCCTTAAGTTATCTTAAAAAATTCCCTATCGATCGATTGAAAATTGATCGCTCTTTTGTACAAGATTTGGAACATAATGAAGAAGATTACGCCATAGTTAGAGCGATAATTGATCTTGCTCACACCTTAAATATTGTTGTTATAGCTGAGGGTGTTGAAGAGGAAGGCCAGCGTAAAGTTCTTGAAGAACTAAAATGTGACATTATTCAAGGCTACTTTTACAGCAAACCTCTTGATGGTGCTGCTTTTACACTTTATTTACAACAACAGCGTCAGCAACAGGAATAACTTCTGATGTCGGAGCATTATTTTTCTTTGCAAATAAGTCGGCAAGAATACCTTAGATATTATGCCGGTGATGCCAATAGCGTTCAGGTGAGGTCAATTCAAGGATTGTTACTTCAATTCCCCGCATCAGCTTTAAAAAACTATATTACTCATCAGGGAATTAATGGCTATTTTGTGATTAAACTTGATGGCGATAATAAACTTATAGCACTTAACAAAATAGCCGATTAAGTATTGATTTATAACAATATAATGAATTCATAAGAAAAATAAATACCCACAATAATGAGCGGTAAAATTATTCACTGAGATTACTGTTTATTGCTGTAATATAATCTACAATTAAACACATAGTTGAAGTTTTATTAAATAGGAAAATTCAATGACTGATAGTTCAG
>JBLHLI010000064.1:0-9111 GCA_047618765.1 Enterobacterales bacterium
GTGAGAGAAGATACAAACATATCAAACGCCTTTGGTTCTTCACCCGGCGTAGTTGCATGCTTACTTATTTTCTTACCCCATTCAGATTTTTGTAATTGAGGGGCGCCCTCTTTAATGGCTGGCGCTAGACCAAGAATTTCTGCATGATCTGAAATGACCACAAAATCCAATGGCCTTTTAAGTTGCACCCATTCGCCAAAGCTTGCCTTGACGGCCTCACCGCGAGAGATTCGATAAGCTTCTTCTGGCCCCAGGTTGTTGCCAACCATACCGGCGTCGGTTGAGTAAGAAGTGTGTAGATGTGTATCACCGAAGAAGACATTATCCGGGAAGGTATCACCTACGTTCGGTGAATAGTGTTTTTTATCCTCAGGGATAGAAAGCTGTTTTGCCATAGCATCCGGTTCAGCCTTCGCAATTGATTCCTGTTGCGGTGCAGAAGTTTCTGATTTTGTGACTGCTGGTGCTTGTTGATCACAAGCCGCAAGCAGCAACATTACTATGCTCGTTAATCCAAACCCTAAATAATGTCTCATTTTATATTCCTTTATTAACTTTTATGAATTTTTTTATGATTTTCTGTATATTAATCTTTCTGAAAATTTTTTAAATCCAAAAATTTGCGACTCTTTCTATGGTCCAAAATGTTGTTATAGAACCGATACCATAAGCTAACGGTGTTTTATAGATATGTAATAAATCGATGGATTTAGTATTCATCTTTTGACTCATTCTAACAATTAGCCATGAAAGAGCAAGCAAGCAACTTACAAAGAGTACCTGCCCTATTTCTACACCTATATTAAAGGCTAGCAATGCACTGGGTATTTCTGTTTGTGGTAGTCCAATATCACTTAATGCTGATGCAAATCCAAAGCCATGTAATAATCCAAATGATGATGAAATAATAATAGGATAACGCCAGGTTATTGTATCTCTCTGCTTCATTGCTATTTCACGGGCGAGAAATACAATTGACAGGGCAATAACAGCTTCAATGGGAGGTATCGGTAATCTCACTAACTCCAATGCTGCCAATGTTAAGGTAAGGGAATGGGCTAGTGTAAAACCTGTAATGGTGATAAGAATTCGACGCCAGGTTCCTGCGATAAAAATGAGACATGCAACAAACAGTAAATGATCGAATCCTTTGAGAATGTGTTCGATACCAAAAGTCATATAGGTTGTTACTACATTCCAGAATTCTGGTGTTCCTTTTACAATAAATGATGTGGATGCTGCATTAAGACGCGCAGTTTCTGAGCTACCATCTAGAGTTTGGATCCGTACCAAAACATCAGTTCTAACTTGTTCAAGTCCTTTTATTGATATGATAGTACCTGCAAGACCACCCTTTCGACTTATAGTTGAACGTTCAAAATGGGCTTGACCAATAAACTTTGATTTTTTAGCAATGAGTATTTTTACATCATCGGGTAAAACAACAGAAATACTCAAACGTGTATTCTGGCCTTTCGCTGGAACTTTCCAGAGCATATCAAAAACATTATCACTAACTTGTTTAAACTCAAGATAAGCTGGTCTATATTCATCAGCAGTGATTTGATTTGGGATATATCCAAGAATAATGAAAAAGAATATGGCTATTAAGTTTTTCATTGAGTTTTAGAGATGTTATTTGAATTAATAGATTTACTTGATTCAGAATTCTCAATAATGACATTATATTGAGCTCGCAATGTATTATAAAAATTATCATTGAATTGTTTTCTTTTTAGAACCAGCCAATCACGTTCTACAATCTCTCTTACTTCTGCAAGACTGGGTATCTTATCAGGAATATATTCGTTAATAAATACAAGGTGATATCCGAAGCCTGAACGAATAGGGCCTTGCCATTTAGCTTTTTCGATTTTTAAGAATGCTTCCAAAAAATCATTTCCTAGTTGTCGAGATATTTCGTCTGTAGATACATTAATAAATTCATTACTGAGCATTAATGGATCACTTATTTCTGTGATATTGTACTCAGATTGACTTAATTTATTAAGCAATGATTTTGTAACAACTTCAAGAGTGTCTAGATGCTTGTTTGGATTTATATAGACCTGAATAAAGCTATAGATAGCAGCCTTGCGATACGTTTCTTGGTTTTTTTGAAGAAACTCATTAAGTTCCTGATCGGTAGAGACAACCACATCAACAATATCTTCAGTAATAAACTGCATTTTTTGACTAAGCCGTCTGCGTACAATACTGTCGTCTTTGTCTAGACCTAGAGCTAGTGCTTCTCTATACAAAATTTCTTCTTTAATGTAGTTTTTGATAAGACCCGTTTGCTCTAGTTCAGAAGGTTTACGTTGCCAGACCTTTGTAAAACCTAGTACTAGAGAATCGATTTGCTGTCTGCTAATTTTGATTTCAAGTTTTTGTTCTAATAGTGTGGGTTGTGAGGTTGTATAGTTGAAACCTACGAAGATAAAACTCCCAAGTAGTATAAAAAGTACTAGGGGTTCTTTAGTTAATAAATCCATTATATTTTTCATTTAAGCTTCATAGGTCCTTGTTAGGAAGATGTACAATTTCTACTAAAGGCTTAACATTTGGCCTTAGAGAAATGACGACATAAACAGGCGACTTTATATTTTCTAAAGAATCTTGGCTGGTTGTAATATCATCATAACTATATTGTTGATTATATTGTTTCCAAGAAATAGAAAGTGTATTGCCTTGATATTCTTTTAATGGAAAAGTTGTAGAGCACTCACCATCAATAGCAATATAGCCACAAGTTACAAATCTACCATTTGCATTGGCTTTCAATATAAAATTCTCAACAGGTTTTCCCTCTTGATTTTTAATAATTAAGCCTTTGATTTGGATTGTCTGTGCAGAACTATGTTGCAGTGATGTGCAGCCCTGTAAAAGAATTGCGAAGGCTATACCAAAGAATACGAAAATAAAATTAAGCCGGATAGAATTTGACATCATATAACGTTAAACACCATTGTTGTTGTTATTAATTTGATTACATCGATAGTAGTATTATTCTAGGTGACTATCAATAGTCGCTTCTGAATAACGTCTATAGCATCATTGATTGATATGTTTTAGTTTAAATTGTATTCTATTGAAGTCAGTTACAACATAGTTTTTTATATTTATAATACTATTCGATGTTGTTATTTTCTTCTGCATAAATTGGCGACATAATTAAGGCATGAACATATAGTTGAAACCATTGTTGTAAATTAAAGGATATTATTTATGCGTAATAAATATATTAGCTTTTATGCCCTAGCCATATTTACCTTTTGTATAAATGTTAAAGCTTCCGATAACGATTTTAAAATAACCCTAGGTGGACAATTAACATCATTCAATTCTGCAATTCAAATCAATAATTCCAATAATGGCAATAACAGACAGATCGATTTAGAGAATGATTTGGGTTACGACAATTCCGTGAATTTATTTCATGGAAGTATTGAAACAACATTTTCTGACAATCATCGTTTATATATAAACATTTCGCCCTTCAGACGTAAAGCTCAATCGGCCTTGTTAAAAAGTATAGATTTTGAAGATGACACTCTTCTCATAGACACAGACATTGATACTAAATTCGTAAACACGACCTACGATTTAATTTACGGATATCGGTTTAAGACCAGTGAGAAAGGTGAGCTTGAGGCACTGGCAGGAATTTATTGGATGAAGAGTAAATTCGACATCGAAGCTTCAGGTTTGATTGAAAATGAGTTAGGTGAGATTAACTTTAATGCCAATTATAAAAATAAAAGGAATGTTAATATTCCACTGCCACTTTTTGGTTTAGGTTATAAGTACCATCTAACTAATGAATGGGAACTCATTGGGTCAGCTCGATATTTTTCTGCAAGCTATAATGACCTAGATGGCTCGGCAACTTCATTTTCAGTATCCTTAGAGTATGATACGAAGAAAGAATGGGGTTATGGCTTATCATTAGTCTATCTGGATGTTGATGTAGGACTTACTAAAAGTGACTTTAAAGGCAGAGTAAACTGGCAGTACTCAGGACTCACTGCCTATTTATTTTATAAATTTTGAAATATTATATCTAAAGATTTCAGATAGGTTAATTTTGGTAATAATCACCTTCATTACTGAGTCGACACTCAGTATTGAAAGATTGTGTTGCAGCATTTTGGCGAAGCGGTTTACCCTTTAATTCGTCCATTTCTCTTTTAAGCTTTCTACAATGCTCAATTAGTTCTGCTCGCTTTGCCTGTTTTTCCATAGGAGTAAGTTCTTTAGTTGCGCAGCCTTGTAACAATACAAGAGCACTAAAAGTGAGGATTATTTTTAACAACATAGTTACCTTTTTCTTGAGGTTAATTGAGTATTAAATGTCATCAACAACTAGCTGATTAACGATACTAAAATAGTGTGCTAGAATAATTCATTCTTTCTTAAATTAATAGTAAATTCTATGACAGCGTATGAACTTCTTGACCTGGCTTTATCGCTAAGTAATCGCCTTGACACACATTGGACATTGTTTATCACAGTGCACCTTGCTCTAATTGGTGGCATTATCTATGTAGATCGCCCTCTCAATACTAAAGAAAAAATTGTTACCATGTTCATCTATTCAGGATTTGCATATACAAATTATATTGTAATGAAGCGACAGTTTGATTTTCTTGGTAGTATTTATGAAAAAATTCACATGATGAAAGATGATCCTTGCTGCATTAATAACCCTGTAATAACACACTTGGTTGAAACTTATAATACTCACTTATCATTCATGAGTACTTACTCTATTCCAGCGATTCATCTGGTAATGTTTATAATTGTCTCTCTATCAGTCTTTTATGATCAAGCTGTACAGAAAGAGAAAACTAATCCCATCTAAAATCAAGTAGAAACATTTGACAATAGATGGTATCAACTATTTTGGTGGAAAATTCTTAAGAATACTTTCAACAACCAAATTAACCAGTTTATCCAATTTTTCAGGTGTTGTGCTTGATGGAATTCGTTTACTGCCCATTCCACGCCAAATTAATTGATTTGTTTTTGGATCAATAAAATCAATAATCAATGTTCCGCTTTTATAATTATCAACCTCGATATCGCTATAACCAGCCATTCCAACTGACATTCCTCGATGGCCATATCCTCCACGCCATCCCCAAGCAGGAGCAAATCCTCCATAGGTGTTATGACTTGTAATATCGACATTATCTTGGGTCAGAACGCTGTAATTAATATTTAAATCAGCAATAGAGTCGAGTTTTTGATATCCCTGAACTCCTAATTGCCTATTAATTGAGCTACGAATTCGTTCATCCATTATTTGATTAACGACAGTGGCATTACTAGCTACATTGCTATCTGTCTTAGTTAACCAGCTAAACGTTTTATAAGATGTAAAGTCTGAGTCTTTATTGTAATCACTGCTAGTTTTTACAGTTGAACAAGCCGTTAGACATGTCAGAAGTATAGCTAACATTGATATAGTTCTGTAATCCATTATTTTCTCCTAAAACGATAGTTAAATACAAAAAAACTGATACCTATTACAACAGGGGAATAGTAAATACCATTTTATTCTTTTACTTTGGTTAAAGCTTTACTCAGGTTTTTAGCCCAATAGCCAAATAATCGCCTCATATCAGCAATATTACTAACACGGTTATTTAAAGACCAGAAAGAAGTCGGATATTTATTGTCTACGGCATAGGCGATCACCTGCATACTTTCACTATCCGCGAATGTTGCTGCTATAGTCATTGAGCCAGCTCCATCAGTATATAATCCGCCACGTCTTGCATAACTTTCGCGTGACTTTTCAATGGGGGCATTTAGATAAATATCTAAAATTTCTGGAAGCATAATCAACGTATCAGTTTTGACTTTAGTGACATCGGTGATAACTTTCATTCCAGATTTCTCAAGAGACACTATCATTTTTCTAGCGAACTCTTCCTTCATTAATTGAATATCCTTTTCAGGGATAATCCAACTCTCTCTTAAATGTCTTCTACCTCGATTAGAACTGTTAGGCGTCGCATCTATTGCTTCATCACTGACTTTTAATTCACGAATGTAGATTGATGAGTACTTTTTCCAATTTACACCAGGTCTAATATATGCAAGATCAACTTTGGCATCCTCTTTGAGTATCATTCCATTAACTTCTTTTGGTGGCGTATTCTCTCCAAATAAAGTTAATGTAGAAATTGATATTATTAGTACAAATAGTTGCTTAATATTATTTTGTTTATGTAGATACATTGGTACTCTCCAAAATAGTGTTTCAAAAAATAGTTAACCCATTAAAAAATTAGTATATCAGTAATGATTATATAAATTCTTATAAATTATTTAATCAGCAATATAGTAATAATCTCCTTATAATTACTATAATTAATTTACATTTAGCACTGAAGTTGAATTGTCTAGCTATTCACAACAAGAGCTTTGTTATATAATAGAGACAGTTCTTTAATTATCTGGATTGAATATGAATAACTGCAAACTTTTTCTAAAAATATCGCCATTAATATTTCTGCTAAGCTGCCAAACAGTAGCTGAAAAGGTGGATGAAAAAAAAATAATTGACAAAAAAGTCAATCAAATGTCCAGCTGTGACAAAGTTCAAGCACTGATCAAGTCTCACAACACTAATTTTGATCAAGTAAAAGAACAAAAGTCATCAACTAAACTCCTAGACATCTGGTCAAGTCGATACCACCTAATTGGTAAAAACTGTCAGGTCTTTGGATGGGGTGGTGGTAAATCTAGTTACTCGTGCAGCATAACATCACCAGGTGAGATGGTAGCCATGGAACAATATATCAATGCTAAAACAGACATTCAAGCATGTCTTGGAGATACTTGGACTTTAGAAGAAAGAGCTCGACGTGGTAAAAAAGGAATGGTTGCTATATTTACAAATGGTCAAAGTAATACCGATGTTGCAACACATGCATTTGAAACAAATGGTATCTTTAATGATGAATGGACTAACTATGTTTTTGTTGGTGATTCAAAGCGAATTAAAAAATAGTTTTATTGAATCAGTTTAATGGTAACTATGGAGAGAACCGTGCTCAATATTATAAAGAGCTTGTGCCTATTGGTCGTCACAATATTTATCATTGGATGTACTACTAACCAGTCAACAATGAAACAACCCAATTCACTATCTAAGACATCATCCATTTCTGTGGCCAATTCTGATATTACACTCAAGCCTGGTAACAGTTTTAAATGGCGCAGAGATATTATCTGGATTGAAGGTGAAAACCTTCCCGATTCAGTACGTAACGTCGACCGTAATGCACTCAGTAGATTAATTGAACAACAAATGACATCGAAAGGATATCGTATAGTAGCTGGACAACAAGAATCTGACTACGAAATTATTGCAGCCGTGATTTTAGGCGATTCAGAACAAGGAAAGGCGATAGAAGAGTTAGCTAGGTTGTATCCTGAACTAGGTGGTAATACTGTTAACCTCGAAAAGGGTACATTAATGTTTGGAATTGCTTACCCTGGAAGTAGACGATTATTATGGCGAAGTGCTATACAAGCCTTTATTGCTGATGACATTGCTTTAGCAGATCAACAAAAAAGACTGCAACAAATAGTGGCTAGCTTGCTGTCAAATTTGCCTGATTAGTTCATAATATTTCGGAGTATAAACAATGGCACCTTCAAAAGATGATTATGTAGTAGTTATTCATGTTGGAAGTTAGTATTATTTCGCAGTGGCCTCGTAGCTCATCTGGATAGAGCACCGGCCTCCTAAGCTGGGGGTAGGCAGTTCGAATCTGCCCGAGGCCGCCATTTTTAATAAAATATTAGTGTATGTTAATATTAATTTTGTCAAATCGTACTATTACAAAATACTATAGAAAAACATATTCTCCGTAAGTCTTTGATATTTAAAATTAAAAAATATTAACAATTACAAATACCTTCGTCCTCCTAAGCGAAAGGTAACAAGTTCGAATCTTGTCGAGGGCGCCATCTTTACCTTCCTATAATTAATTTCCAGTAATAAACATTTATTAATTTACCATAGTTGTTAGTTCAAACTCCTCAACTTCAGGATTTACTATGGTATGTGCACCGGCCATGATCCGATTTACTGATGTAAATACCGTTGCCATTTGATGTCTACAATAAAAAGCGCAGATAGATCTAATCTGTTTATAAAACAAATCATCTTCACCAGTGTTGATTGAAACCGCAGCCATTTTAAGCCATAGACAGCCTAGTGTCACAGTACCAAATAAATGTAAGTATTCTGTTGCAACTGAACCCACTAAACCTGAATTACGTTTGCGATCCTCAAGTAAGCTATCTGTTACGCTAGATAGATTAGTCATCGCTTGTCTAACTCTAGTACAGTCTTTCCCTAGAACATTGACTTGCTCTGCTTCTTTTATCATGACACAAAGCTCAATTTTAAACTCTTCCCAACCGCGTCCACCATCAGCAAGTATTTTACGCGACAATAAATCCATAGCTTGGATTCCATTAGTGCCTTCATAAAGTTGAGTGATACGCACATCACGAACTAATTGTTCCATGCCCCACTCTTTTACATAACCATGACCACCAAGGATTTGAATACCATGGTTGCAGTTGATAAATGACATATCAGTAAAGAATGCTTTACAGACTGGTGTAAGAATGGCGAGCATTCGAGCAGATTTTTTTCGTACTTCAGCATCTTCATGATGATTACTTCTATCATGGAGATTTCCAGCAAAAGCCGACAAAGCTCGACAACCGCCGTTAATACTCATCATTGAAAGTAACATCCGTCTGACATCAGCATGAGCAATGATTGGATCAGCAGCTTCTTTTGAACCTTTAGTACGGCCTTGTTTTCTATCGAGGGCATAGGCTGTTGCCGTTTGTAATGAAACCTCTGCAATACCGAGTCCCTGCATACCCACTGAGAGTCTTTCACTGTTCATCATAGTGAACATGCACTTTAAACCTGAATTGATTTCGCCAATGAGAAAGCCTTTAGCATCATCAAAATTCATGACACAAGTCGCAGAACCTTTAATGCCCATCTTCTGTTCAATTGAACCACAAACAACAGTATTTCTTTCACCTACATTATTGGCTTCGTCC